>JAZUHZ010000302.1:0-5633 GCA_045642005.1 Candidatus Avilachnospira sp. | reverse complement strand
TAATCAAACTGAGGGTACCCGGAAATAAGCTCGTCTACCACGCGCTCGATGTTTTCCGCCTCGTTATAGGCGGGAATAATGAGAAGGATATCGTTTTTTCCTGCTGTTTCCGTCATAGTCAATAAGAAGAGATCCTGAGGTCCTTGTAACAGTGCACACCGGGTTTTGCCAGGAAGCAGGATTTTGGAGCCTCTTTCCCGCGGGCCCAGCATACATAGGCTTTCGGAAGATCGATTCCTGCCGCGTGCGAGAACGGATATCCGCCCCCGAAACGTGCATTCATATCGATCACATACGGGCTTTTCGCTGCCGGATCCATGATCACATCCACGTCCATATTGCCCGTATGCCGGCAGAGTTCCGATATCTTTCTGCCAAGCTCTGATAAAACGCGGTATTCTGTATCTTCCGGCCCGAGCGTCACGGCTTCATCCGTCTCTCCGGCCCGCATCGCCGCTTTCCGCTTGACAACCGTTGTTACGTAATTCCCCTCAAAATCATTGATGATATCAAGGCCGAATTCATCCCCGGGAACACTCTCCTCCAGGATCACGCATTCTTCCGGACAGGAAGCGGCCTCATATTTCAGGTAGGAATTCCGGATCTTTCTCAGACAGTGCCCGGAAAAGGCCCGGAGCTCCTCTCCGGTATACGCAGTCTCCACGCCGATCGAACCCATTCCGAAACGGGGTTTCACCATGACCGGCCAGATGTCTCTTTCAATAAAAGCCTTTACGGTGCTTTCTGAAGAGACCACCGTTTCGGGACATCCGATCCCGGCCTCCGAAAGTTTCCGGTACATGAGGAGCTTGTCATTGCAGAAGGCGATCACTTCCGGGGAAGAAACCGCAAGCTTTACCCCTTCCTTTTCAAATTCCGCCCGGTGAGCGGAAAGAACCGGAAGGTCAATATCAAAAAGAGGGACTAAAAGTCCGATCGTATGTTCGCGGCAGAACGAAAGCAGATACGGGATATACTCTTCCGAATAGATCACCGGTGAAATGCCGTACCCGTCCGCTGCGGTAAGCGCCGGGCTCAGACAGGAATTGGTCGCAAAAACAAGGCCCTCCCCCATAAGAGCCTCTTTAAAATAGTCTACAAGATATGTCCTTCGTCCGCTGGATGTCAAAAGCACATTCATATGGTTATTTTATCATAGCGGCAGGCGCTTTGTATATGGAATTTTTCATTAACTATTCTGCCTGAAACACATTCTCCCGGAGTTTTCGGGCAATTTCCGTGATCCGGTCAAACTCGCCTCCCTGAACGAAGGCTTTGTTCACAAGATTTCCGCCGACTCCGACACCCGCGGCACCGGCCCGGATAAAATCTCCTGCGTTCTGTTCATTCACCCCGCCCACGGCCATGAGAGGGATATGCTTCAGCGGCGCTTTGACGGCTTTGATATAGGAAGGTCCCAGCACCGAAGCCGGAAAAACCTTGACGACATCCGCTCCGAGATCATACGCGGATGCGATCTCCGTCGGAGTGAGCGCTCCGGGGAAAGAAAGAAGACCGAGTTTCTTTGTCTCCCGGATCACTTCTTCCGATACGTTGGGGGAAATAATGTACTCCGCTCCCGCCTCGAAGCTTACGCGCACCTGTTCCCCGGTCATGACGGTTCCGGCGCCGGGAAGAAGATCTCCCCGGAAATGATCCCGGAGGTCCCGGATCGCTTTTGCGGTCTTTTCGGGGTCTCCTGTCTGATCATACGTCACCTCGACGAGATGAATCCCGCCCCGGAGAAGCGCCTCCGCAAGGCGCAAAATATCCTCCCCGTAGATGCCGCGCACAATAGCAATGATTTTCTGAGAAAGGATGAAAGAAAGAGTTTCGTTCATATCAGACCTCCGAAAGTTTCTCCGCGACCAGATACTGCCCCTCCGCCGAAAGCGGGACGGTTTCCTCCCGGTCATATTCACATACATCGGTAAAATACCCGTCATGCCAGAGAAGATCCGCTGCAGCATTTCTCAGGGGCTCTTTTCCCGCGACCACCACCTTCATGTCCGGGCAGATGCCGGGAAGGGATGCATTTTTTACGGCCAGAAGGTCACCGGAAAAGACGGCGCCGAGAAGGAAATTCGCAATTTCCTGCGGTTTCTTTTCCATAAAAAGCATCATGGTCCGACCGGTGAAAAGGGCTTTCCCAAGACCGTACCGCACGGCAGTATCATATCCCTGACGGACCAGACCCCGGTCATAGTTATCCGGAGAAACAAAAGATTTCTCCACGGATTTCGCCAGAATCGTATCGTTTGTTACGGCGGACAAAAGCTCTCCGGAGATGCTGGTCATACACCCGAGAATTTTCCCGTCACGGCTCACCGGAATAAACTTGTTGTGGGAACCGGGAAGTACGAAAAGCATTTCTTTTCCGCACTGCATCCGTTCGAAGAGAGCGATGCTCTCCACCTCCTCCCCGCGCATGATATCCATTTCCGCGATAGTTTCCATGGAAAAAGGCCCGTCTCCGTTTTTGATCCCTGGGATCAGCGTGATCGGAACCGGACAGATCTCCGGAAGGAACACGTCTTTTGCATGGGCAGCGAGTTCTTTCCTTCCGGCCGGCGCCGTAATCCAGGGAAGCGTGGTAAGACCGACATCCGAAGTGATCATGCCGCTTCCGGTGATCCGCCGGATCTCCGAAAAGGAAATCCCGGCTTCCCCGGTCACTTCCCGAAGGCATTCCCTGACGGCGTTTTTCAGTTTTTCATTGTTCCCGTCGATGGAGGTGTTGCGCACACCGACCGCGCGCTTTGCCTCGGCGATTTTTTCCCGCTTACCGTTCCACAGAATACAGCGGGTATTGGTGGTTCCGCCGTCAATGGTAATCACATATTCTTTCATCGGGTGATCACCTTTCCGGGACGGGCCTCGGTCACCGTGCCATGCTCGAGGACCACTTCTCCGTTCACAAGAACATAATCGATTCCCGTACTGGGCTTCGCCGGATCCTCATAGGTTGCGTGATCCGTGATCGTTTCCCGATCAAAAATCGTAAAGGTGGCATCCAGCCCCTCTTTAATAAAACCGAACTGATCGTCACATCCGAGAATGCTTGCCGGAAGTCCCGAGACTTTATACACCGCATCCTCAATGGGCATCAGGCCATGCTCCCGCACAAGGCGGAAGAACCGGGCAAAGGTGCCCGCATTTCTCGGGTGCGGCACCCCGTTATAATTATCGAACGCATAGGCGGTGCCGTCAGATACCACACTCACATCCCGCTGGCTCATGATCGTAAGCACATCGTCCATGGACATGTTGTGGTAGACGCACTGGATCCTTCCCATACAGTTCCGGAGAATATACCGCACGGCATCCGAAAGACTCATGTGGTACATGTCCGCAATCTCCGTAAGGCTCTTTCCTATGATCTCCGGAAGAAGCGCTCCCGGCAGAAGTTCGTTCACGATGACATTGGCAGCGCCGCCGCGGTTTTCCAGTTCGGGCAGCGTGCCGTGCGCAGAGATCCGGTCCCACCATTCGTCATTCTGAAGGTTTTCCACCATCTTCCCGTAGCCGCCGTCCACGGCCTCCTTCGGAAGGCTGGACTGCAGACCCGAATGGGAGGCGTCATACGGATACTGGTCGCAATGGATGGAGATGCCTTTGGCCCTTGCCATATCCACTTTGGCAAGGAGTTCCCCGGCCTTTCCCCACATCTTTTTGCCCATCAGCTTCAGGTGGGAAATCTCCAGACGCACGCCGGTGTCTCTCGCTACTTCGATCATTTCGTCCAGTGCCTCGAAAACCCTGACATTCTCGTTCCGCATATGGACCGCCAGCACCTTGTTATTGGCGGCGCAGACTCTCGCGAGCGCCTTGATCTCTTCGGTATCGCAGAAAGATCCCGGCGGGTAGATGAGGCCGAAGGAAACGCCGAGAGCGCCGGCCTTTAATTCCCGGTCGAGAAGGTCACACATTTCCCGGAGTTCCCCGGGAGTGAGCGCCCGCTGGTCCCAGCCGATGATGGCTGAGCGAAGCGCGCCGTGTCCGATCATCATGCCCACATTGATGGAGATCCCGGTGTTTTCTACATCCTCTTTATAGGACACGATCCCGCGGGGTTTATAGGAAGCGGGATCATAGGCGTCATTTACGAGAAGTCCCCCGAGGGAAGCCTGGGACGCAAAATTCTTTTCCGATACCGGGATGCAGGAAAGGCCGCACTGACCGCCGAGCTCAAACGTCACACCGCTTTTGAGCATCGATTCATAGGTCGGGCAGGCAAGATAGGACTTGTCCGAGTGGCAGTGGATATTGATAAACCCGGGCGCCACGATATGCCCCATGGCATTGATCTCTTTTTCCGCCAGATCCGCCGACCGGGAATCCGTGTCGATCTTCGCGATCTTTCGCTCTTTTATGTAAACCGTTCCCTCATAGGGTTTCTTTCTCGTTCCATCAACGATCACACCGTTTCTGATTGCAATATCGTACATTTTTTATGCCTCTCTGATTTCTGTCTCCTGAGCGCCCGACCATTCGAAGATCAGTGCCGCCACCGTTTCTCCGGCTTTCCGGAGGTCCTCTTTATAAAGGATTTCTTCTTTTGTATGATTTTTCTCGTATCCCGTGGCAACGCCTACAGATACGATTCCTTTCTGATTGAAGGTATTGGCGTCCATGCCCCCGCCGCCGTCTTCGGCAAAACCTTTGATCCCGATCTTTTCCATGACGGAAAGGAGCTTTCTGACCACCGGGTCCGAAGAATCCACCCGGAATGCTTCCGTATCCGGAATCACCGACATCTCAGCCCTCACACCGGTTCCGACCGTTGTTTCAGCGATCAGATGCCGAAGGGTTTCTTCATAGGCGCTGACTTTCCCCGCATCATAGCTTCGGACTTCGCCGAGAATGACGGCATGATCGCAGATCACATTGGTTGCCGCCCCGGCCGTGAGAACGCCGAGATTTGCCGTTGTCTCCGGATCGATCCTTCCTTCTAAAACGGAGGCCTTGACCCTGGCAGCCGCCTTCAGCGCGTCCGCGCCTTTTTCGGGTTCCGCCCCGGCATGCGCCCGTTTTCCGAAGAACTTAAGCTCCAGGTGGTCGATTTTCGGTGCCCCGGTCACCACCCGTCCGAGCCGCCCGGAGGAGTCCATACAGTAGCCGGCCTTCGACCGGATCCGATGGTACAGAAGTTGCTTTGCGCCCTTCGTTTCATTTTCCTCACAGACCGTGAATACGATTTCCACACCGCAGTGCGGTTTTCCGGATTCCTTTACTCTCCGGATGCCGTTAAGGATCGCGCAGACCCCCGACAGATCATCCGCCGCAAGGATCGTGGTTCCGTCAGAGGAAAGATATTCTCCGCAGTCCACGCACCGGATCCCGTCGCCGCCGGGAACACGGTCCATATGCGCAGAAAACAGGATGGAATCCCCGGAAATGCCTTCCGTTGGAGAGAGATAGGCATAGAGATTTCCGGCGTTTCCGCCGATCTCTGCCCCGGTATTCTCCTCTTCCACCGTAAGGCCCAGTTCCCGGAGCTTTTTCGTAAGCGTGTCTGCCATGAGGCGCTCCTTAAGGGACGGAGAGGGGATTTGAACAAGTTCCTGAAATTCTTCAATTATTTCAATCATAATGTCCTCCATGCGCTGCGTGAAACATACGTTTTGTGAAAC
>JAZUHZ010000301.1:0-14931 GCA_045642005.1 Candidatus Avilachnospira sp. | reverse complement strand
CAAAGGTGAGCCCGGTATTTAAGAAAAGCGTGATCAGGGGACCGGGGAGAGCCATGAGCACACTGGCCCGGATGTCCTTTTTCATGAAGTCGTCGTTGGCTTCCTCATATCGTTCCCGTTCGTGCTCCTCCCGGGAAAGTGCCTTTACCACCCGGATCCCGGTGATGTTTTCGCGCATGATCCGGACGATCTGATCGAGGGCATCCTGTACTTTCTCGTACATGGGAATCCCTTTGGAGGAAATAAAAATCACGAGAAGGATCATCACCGGTGCCATGACAAGGAGGATCACCGATAATCCCGCGTCCATGATTACCGTGAGCACCATGCCGCCAAAAAGAAGGATCGGAGCACGGACGCCCATGGTCTGGATCGCGCGGATAAAATTCTGGACATTATACGAGTCGGAAGTCATCCGGGATGTGAGGGACGGAAGCCCGATTTCATCGAGTTCCGAACCTGTAAAGTTGAGCGACTTCCAGAACAGGTCTCTCCGGATCTCATAGGTGCATTTTTCGGCGACTCTTACCGCTTTCCGGTTGGCAAAGACATTGACGAAACGCACGGAAACCGCAAGAAGGACCATCACAAGCCCCCAGAAGATCACTTTCCGGATATTTTCGGAAGGAACCACGGTATCAATCATAAACTCGAGCACGTACGGGATCAGGAGTTCGAGAACCGTGCCCGTAAGTTTCACGGAAAGCACCAGAGCGACCAGTTTTCTGTACTTTTTGAGATAAGTAAAAATAAACTTCATATTGCGCGGTAACTATGCTATAATAGGCAGAGTTTTTATTAAAGGAGAAAATACCATGGCAGATTTATGCGAAGCCCTTATGATCCTCTGTTTCGGCCTTTCCTGGCCCACTTCCGTTCACAAATCCTATGTTTCCAGAACGGCCAAAGGAAAGTCTATCACTTTTGAACTTTTTATCCTTGTCGGCTATGTTTTCGGAAATATCCGGAAAGTGATCCAGCTCATCGGATATCAGGCGACCGGTACAAAGGCCGGCTTTCTGTTCTGGTTTGCCTGGTTCTTCTATATTTTCAATATTGCCTGCATCATTGTGGACCTTGTCCTCTATGCCAGAAATGTGAAGCTTGACAGGGAGGCCGATGCCAGGTAAGATTCCTCGCTGCGCCCGGAATGACGAAAGAGCGCTCGGAATGACGAAAGAGCACTCGAAGCGTCAATGGCGCAGATTTTTCAGAGTTTCCTGAAAATAATCCGGCAGTTCGGAATCAAATTCCATATACTCCCCGGTGGAGGGATGTACGAATCCGAGGACTTTTGCGTGCAGATACTGCCCCTGTCCCCGGAATGGGTCATTCCTCTGACCGTAGACTTCATCCCCGCAGAGGGGATATCCGAGAGATGCCATATGTACTCTTATCTGATGGGTCCGCCCGGTTTCCAGGCGGCATTCGATAAGAGTATTTTTTTCGAATCTTTCCAGAACCTGGTAGTGGGTCACGGCATTCTTGCCGCACCCAGGAGGCACGATGGCCATCTTTTTCCGGTCTTTCGGGCTCCGGCCGATGTTTTTATCTACTGTTCCCTCGTTTTCTTTGATCACTCCGCAGACAAGCGCCTGATAGCGCCGTCCCATGGAATGCGCTTTCAGCTGTTCAGAGATCGAAACATGCGCTTTGTCGTTTTTGCAGGCAATCAGGAGCCCTGTGGTATCCATATCGATGCGATGCACGATTCCGGGCCGGAGTTCACCGTTGATCCCGGATAGAGAGTCCCGGCAGTGATATAAAAGCGCATTGTCGAGCGTTCCTGAAAAATGCCCGGCGGAAGGATGAACGACCATTCCCTTCGGTTTATTGACGACGATGACATCCTGATCTTCATAGACGACAGAAAGCGGGATGTTCTCCGGCAGGGCATCTGTAAGGACCGGTTCCTCCTCTTCCATTTCGATCACATCGCCTGCGGAAAGACTGTATCCGGCTTTCACCTTCCGGCCGTTTACGGTTACAAGACCGTCTTTAATCATTCCCGTAATATGAGAACGACTCATATCCGGAGAAAGCTCCGTCAGATATGAGTCAAGCCGTTTTTTTGTTATATCATTGTAAATAAAAGAATCAGTCAAAATCCTCTTCCTTGTATTTGAAAAGAAGCAGAAGGATCAGAAGGATGGCCCCGCAGGTGACATATATATCAGCCACATTGAACACGGGAAAATCAATCAGCTTAAAGTAGATGAAATCCACCACATATCCGTTTTTGAGCCTGTCGATAAAATTGCCGATAGCTCCGGAAATGATGAGAAGAAAGCAGATCACAGCCGGGGTGAATTTCTTTTTCAGAGAGAGCTTTAAGCCATAGGCAAAAAGCCCGATACTCACCGCAGGGGCAAAAATCAGAAAAGCGGTACGCATTCCCTGCATCATGCCGAAAGCAGCGCCCCGGTTTTCCAGATAGGAAAACTCCAGCACGTTCTGTATAATAACAAAAGGCTCTTTACCTTTCAGCGCCGTGACCGCGAGTCTTTTGGTCCACTGATCAAGGAGCGTAAGAACCGCAATCGCGAAGAGAAAAGCAAAAGCCTTATAAATCAGTCGTTTTTTCGTAAAATCAGACATTAAAAGTAAAACCGCCGCTTGCCTGCTGTTTTGCTAAAGGCGCCTGAGCGCTGGTCCCGGCAAAATCACCCTGGAAATCTCCAGCGAGCTCCACGTTGTTGGGCGTGGCAATAAAGATAAACTTGGAGATCTGCTGAAGATCACCCTCGATGGAATAGATCGCACCGAGCGTAAAGTCGATAATACGCTGTGCGATATCCGTACTGATTCCTTCCATATTGAGAACGACCGCAGTTCCGTCCAGAAGATAATCACAGATGGTTCTGGAATCCTCCATCTTCTGGGGCTTCACGGTGACCACCTTCATTCCCTGCTGTGTCTCAATCACCTTTCTCGGGAAAAATCCGCCCGCAGACTGGGGCTTCTGAACCTGCTGACGTCTGGGCCTGCGGACAGCTTCCTCTTCCTCATCCGGCTCTTCTTCATCGAAGTACTCGTCGTCAAGATATTCCTCGTCGTCCTCTGTGCCTCTGATCTGGTTCATGAATTTATTGAATATTCCCATGTCAACTGAATCTCCTTACATAATTGGCTCTTACCATTATCGCCTTTTTCTTGCAATCTGTCAACAAAAACGTGCTTTTAGAGTTCGGAAATATCGATAATTTTCTTTCCGTCCTTCCAGATCCGCTCAATATCGTAGAACAGACGGTTCTCTTTATCAAAAATATGGACGATCACATCGCTGTAATCCATTAAGATCCAGTTGCCTGTCTGTCTGCCTTCAATACTTCTTGCGGTAAATCCGGCTTTCCCGAGTTTTTCCTCTACATTGTCGCAGAGGGCACCGGTCTGACGCACATTTTCACCGGAGGCGATGATAAAGCAGTCGGCCACGACAGACAGCTTGCTGATATCAATCACGCTGATATCGGAGGCTTTCTTTTCTGTGAGCGCTTCATGGATGAGTTTGATCATCTCTGCAGTTTTTTCTTCCATTATTTTCCTCTTTTACTAAGTATTTCCTTATAGTACTGATACGCTTTGAGCGTATGTTTTTCCACCGGAACGAAGCTCTTTTCCAGATATTCCACCGTATTTTTGAGAATCATATACATGCAGGCATCCAGATCCGTAAACGCGAGCTTTCTCGCTTCCGGAAGACACTCGGCCTTATCCCGTAGGGGCTCGATGAAATCGGCAATGTAAATGATCTTTTCGAGCATGCTCATCTCTTCTTTTCCGGTGGTATGCCATCGAACGGCACTGGTTAGTTCCGCATCCGTGATTTTATATTTTTCCCGGACAAGATAGGCCCCGTAAACAGCGTGAAGGATCTGGGGCAATGCTTTCTCTTCATCGGATAAAAGAATCCCGGCGCCCGCACAGGCTTTGAGAAGCTCTTCGTCTGTCATATTTTTCGCACAGTCATGCAGAAGTCCGGCCAGTTCGCACCGAAGAGGGTCCACTCCGTGAACCATTCCCATGCAGGCTGCGGTATAGGCTACTCCCAGCGTATGTTCATACCGGGACGGCTTCAGGATTTCTTTCATCCGGTCCCGGATCCCCGAAAGATAAGAAGCGGTAATCTCGGTCAAATCTCTATCTTCCTCTTTTCCGGATTGGTCTGATACTTAAAAAGTACGATCATGCTTCCGATCACCTGTACCACGAGGGAACCGGTTCTTTCGGAAAGAACGCGGGCCAGTTCCTTTTTATCATCCGCACAGTTTTTCAGCACATGGATCTTTACCAGTTCTCTTTTATCCAGAACCTCACGGACTCCCTGGCAGAGTTCCGGTGTGAGAGAATCCTTTCCGATCTGAAAGACGGGATCCAGGTTCATCGCCAGACCTTTCAGCATGCTTCTCTGTTTACTCGTAATATTCAAATTCCATTCCTCCCACGCGAACCGTATCGCCTTCCGTAAGACCGAGTTTCACAAGTTCCTGAATGATTTTCTGTTCTTTCATGTAATTCTGGAAGAACAGGAAGCCTTTTTCACTCTCCAGCTTCGTATAGCCGAGCATCCGGTCGATTCTCGGTCCCTCTACGACATAAAGATGCTCTTCTTCTTTCGTAATGGAAATCGGAAGTTCATCATCCAGATGCAGATAGACATCGTATTCCTTTTCGTAGACCACCGTTTCGGACGGATGTTCCCGAAGGAGGGTAAAGAGGGCGTTTACAAGCTCTTTGAGTCCTTTTCCTGTCACAGCCGAGATTTCATATACGGGAATCCCCTGAGGCTCGTAACGATCCCTGATCTTCTGTACGGGGCTTTCTTCACCGTCCACGAGATAGATGAGATCCGTCTTATTGGCAGCGATGATCATGGGACGCTCGAGTAATTCCGGGTTAAACTTCCGGAGTTCCTCCTGGATCTTTTCGATGTCCTCGACCGGGTCTCTTCCTTCGGAACCGGCTGCGTCCACCACATGCACGAGAACACGGCAGCGCTCGATGTGCCGGAGAAAATCATGTCCGAGGCCGGCACCGTCCGCAGCGCCTTCGATCAGTCCCGGGATGTCCGCCATGACAAAGGATTCATCTTCTCTTCCGACCACTCCGAGATGCGGGCTCAGGGTGGTGAAATGATAATTGGCGATTTCGGGACGCGCATTGGAGCATCCGGAGATGAGGGAGGACTTTCCGACATTCGGAAATCCGACAAGGCCCACATCGGCAATGCATTTCAGTTCCAGTTTGACCTCAAGAGCGATGCCCTGCTGGCCGGGCTGTGCATACCGGGGCGCCTGCATGGTGGAAGTTGCAAAGTGCATGTTCCCGAGGCCGCCTTTTCCGCCGCGAAGGACCACTTCTCTTTTGTTGTCGCCCGACATATCGGTGATCACCTTACCGCTCTCGGCATCACGAATAATGGTGCCGTAGGGAACTTTCACAATCAGATCTTTTCCGTTCTTTCCGTGGCAGCGTTTCCCGCCGCCTTCCTCACCGTTTTCCGCACAGTACTTTTTGGAAATCCGGAAATCGTTGAGGGTGTTCATGCCGGGATCCACTTCAAAGATCAGGTCGCCGCCTTTTCCGCCGTCACCGCCGTCCGGTCCGCCGTCCGGGACGAATTTTTCTCTCCGGAACGATACGTGGCCGTCGCCGCCTTTTCCGCTTTTTATGAATATTCTGGCTGTATCTGTAAACATAATTGAACCTGTGTAAAAAACAAAGGGACTCTGTTATAGCAACACAGTCCCATCCTGACATGTAAAAAACTTTATCAGTCAGCGCTCTCTTCCGGATATACGGAAACTTTCTTGCGGTCCTTACCCCATCTCTCGAACTTAACGGTTCCGTCAACCTTTGCGAATAATGTGTCATCTTTGCCGATGCCTACATTCGTGCCGGGATGTACATGGGTACCACGCTGTCTGTAAAGGATATTGCCGGCCAGAACAAACTGTCCGTCTGATCTCTTGGCGCCAAGACGCTGGGAATTACTGTCTCTTCCGTTCTTGGTAGATCCCATTCCTTTTTTATGAGCCATGAAAACACCTCCTAGTGTCTACGTTAGATTACTTCTCGATTGAATCGATCTTAACTTCTGTGAAGAGCTGTCTGTGACCGTTCTTCTTGTGATAGCCGGTTTTTCTCTTGTACTTGTAAACGATAACCTTCTCACCTTTGCCGTTTCCGGTTACAGTAGCGTTTACCTTTGCACCTTCGATGACGGGATTGCCGAGAACTGTCTCTTCTCCGCCGATGAAAAGAACCTGATCAAAGGAAACCTTCTCTCCCTCAGCTGCGTTGAGCTTTTCTACTCTGACAACATCACCTTCTGCTACCTTGTACTGCTTTCCGCCTGTTGCGATAATAGCATACATAACAGGTACCTCCTTCTTATAAAGACTCGCTAATAAGGTGGCCATTGGCACTTCAACCTTTCTTATGCGGCATACCGCTAAATAATAGCAAACTTTCTGAGTTATGTCAAGTTAATTTCGCTGAGAAAGATCAAGATTTAATCCTTCCAGGTAGTGGCACAGATATTCTCCTTTCCGGCGGATGGCATAGGTCCGGTCGATCTCCTCAAAACGGAAGGATTTCCGGCCGCCGTCCTTCATTCTCTGCCAGAACCGCCAAAGATCACGGAAGGGAATGTAGTACATCTCGTCCCGGTGGGTGTAATAGACAACGATAAAAGCTACTCCGCCCTGCTTTTCAAAATCCCGCATGAACTCAATCTGATGCTCATGGACGTTCTGCAGGGGAAAGGTGTCCGTCTTCAGCTCCTTGGCATCAAAACAGACAGCAATCTCCTGGACGACACCGATATAGTCGACGGTACTTTTCGAGTCGAAATAAGCCAGCGTGATCTGCCGTTCGGCATTCATTTCCACAGGCGTGATCGGCGTCGGGATCTTCTGGATCAGACAGAGACCCTTCTGCCGGTAGCTTTCGTTTGTTCGGTTGATCATGTCTTCCAGGAGTGAACCCCGAAGTCCGTGTCCGTACTGTCCTGACATAGTTTATCCTGTAAATGCATTCCGGATGTGATTGATCTCGCCGCCGAGGATCTCGATAATATCATACCGGCGGTAAAGATGGGTAAGCCTTCTGATATACATATAGTAGCTGCTCACCCGGATAATGACCTGCTGTTTCTTCCATGTGACAGCGGCGGCGGGCCGTCCTTTGGAAAGATCTTTCCGGTATTTTACCTCGACAAAGCAGACCGTACGTGATGACGGATCAAAGGCGATAATATCGATCTCGCCGTTCCGGTTCCGGAAATTGCGGTCCATGATCACATAACCAAGTGAAAGGAGGTACCGGCAGGCCAGATCCTCATAACAGGCCCCGGTTTTCCGGTTGTTCCGTTCTGTCATATGAATTTTCCGATAAAACTCATCCGATGGATCGGAAGCGGGCCGTATTCTTTGAGCGCATCGATATGCTCTTTGGTCCCGTAGCCTTTGTGCCGGGCAAAACCGTACTCCGGATACAGGGTGTCGTATTCCCGGAGGAGACGGTCCCTCGTAACTTTGGCAATGATGGAGGCGGCGGAAATGGACGGGCAGCGGGCATCACCGTGGACCACCGTGATCTGACGCTCGCGGATGGCGGGCACCTGCCGGTTTCCGTCCACAAGAACCAGCGACAGAGGACGCATGAGTTCCACCGGTGTTCCTTTTTCCCGGAGCATGGAAAGGCAGGCCTCATAGGCATCGTTCATGGCTTCCAGCGTTGCGTTCAGAATGTTGATCGCGTCGATTCTTTCCGGACCCGCCATGCCGATCCCATAGGCCACGGCTTTTTCGATGACTTCTTCATAAAGCTCCTCCCTCTTCTTTTCGGAGAGCTTTTTGGAATCGTTCAGCCACAGGATCCCGGGATCTTCCGGCAAAATGCAGCATGCCGCGGTGACCGGTCCGCATAAAGGACCTCGCCCGGCCTCATCGATCCCGAACACGAAATCCGCCCCCGAAGAGATGGATTTCTCCTCCTCGTACATCCCGAGAAGGCGTTCTTTTTCCTTTTCAATTCTTTCTTCTTTTGTCATCAGGGGCGCTCCAGGGAAATCCGTCCTAATCTTCCGCTTCTGAAATCATCAATAAAGAGCTTGGAAGCTCTGTCATAATCCGGCTCCGCACCCTTTTTGACACAGTTTCTTTTCCGGGCGATCAGATTGAGGGCGGAAAGAGCTTCTGTGTCAAGGCCGGGGATCTCCGGACTGTTTCCTTTTTCGTCAGCCAGTTCCTCCTCACTGAACCCGTATCTTTCCAGGAAAAGGGTTCGGTAGCTCTTTAAAAGTCTTCCCGAAAGGAACATGGCAATGTCGCTTTTATCAAGGATATCGTCATTGATCGATCCGATTGAAGCAAGGTGATATCCGACTTTTTTCTCTTCAAATCTTGGCCACAGGACACCGGGGGTATCGAGAAGCAAAAGATCCTGCCCCGCTTTGATCCACTGGTTTCCTTTGGTTACACCAGGCTTATTGCCGGTTTTGGCCATTACATGACCGGTAAGGGTATTGACGAGCGTGGATTTTCCCACATTCGGAATGCCGCAGACCATCGCTTTGACGGGTCGTATTTCGAGGATTCCCCGTTTTTTATCCCGTTCTCTTTTCTCAGCGCTGATTGTCCGGATGGCCTGCCGGAAGGCGGAAAGTCCGTCCCGGCTTCTCCCGTCCATGGAAATGACAGTAGTTCCTTCGTCCTTCAGTTTCCGGATCCACTCTTCGGTAACGGAAGGGTCTGCAAGATCTGCTTTATTTAAGAGGATCACCCGGTTCTTTCCTTTTGTGATCCGCCGGATATCGGGATTTTCCGAAGAATAGGGAATGCGCGCGTCCAGGATCTCAATGATGACATCGCAGAGCTTAAGATCCGCTTCGATATTTCTTTTTGCCCGCGTCATATGACCGGGATACCACTGTACTGTACTCATCTGATAAAACCAAACCTCTTGAACGGCCTCATCCGAAGCCACAGCTTTCCTTTGATGGATTCGGAACGGACATTGCCGATATTCTGAAAACGGGAATCCTCGGAGGAATCGGCATTGTCTCCGAGAACAAAGTACTCGTCTTCCGCAAGGTCTACCGCATTTTCCGCGATGCCCGGAAGGGAAATGAACCCGGTATACTCATTTTCCAGTTCCCTGTCATTAATATAGATCACCCCGTCCATGATCCGCACGGTTTCGCCGGGAAGACCGATGATCCGTTTGACATTCTGTTTTTTGGTATCTTCCCGTTCGAAAACGATGACGTCAAAACGGCGCGGCCGGAGAAGATCATAGGAAAGCCTGTCCACCAGGCAGAAATCGTCTGCCTCGAGGACCGGTGACATGGAATTTCCGTTGATGATTGTCTGATTCAGGAAAGAATAAACCATAAACCAGGCAAAGGAGACGATGACCGCGATATAGACAAGGATCCGGATCGTCATCCGCAGAAAATAGTTTTCTTCGTAGGTGTAAAGTCCCAAAATGGTCTCCTTATGATTCTAAGATGCTGAGGAGATAACTCTCCTTCCGGGTAAGCTCCTCTTTTTTTTCGAGCACCCGCTCGGAATCGTTGCCGCAGAGCATGGAAAGCGCCTTCCGGTTTTTCTGAAGAAGATCTTCTGTCATTTCCCGGTACACGGCAGAATCCGTTTCGAGGGCGGGATTTCCGAAAAGAAGATCCCGTTCGGTGATTTCAGGACACATCCCGTCTTCTTTTCTCCGGACATCGAAAGCAGTGTAAAAATGGCCGGCGTCCTTTACACAGGTCTCCCTCCGGATGGTAAAAGACGTTTCTTCTGCCAGGTATTTGCGAAGCGCGTATGCCTCGGAATGCGGAGAAAGAATCATCTGACGGACTCCGGAAAGCTTCTCTCCGGCCTCCCGCAGGATATCCCGGATCAGAAGTCCGCCCATGCCGCAGATGATGCAGGCATCAAACGGTTCATGGATTTCCCGGAATCCATCGGAAAGAATGAGCTCTGGCCGGTCGGAAAGGCCGCAATCCCGGATATTTTCGGAAGCCTTCTGAAGAGGCCCCTCGTTGATGTCACAGGCAAGAACCCTTCGGGCTTTCCCGTCTGTGAGCGCAAGAATGCTCATATAGCCGTGGTCGCATCCGATATCACAGAGGGTGTCGCAGGGCATCAGAAGTTCTGAAAAAAGCTGGATTCGTTTTGAACAGTTAATCATGGGTAAGGTGTACTTCAATCTCCCGGATCCGTGATTTTTCCCGGATCAGTTCCTGGTATTTCTTCATATCCAGAGAGGCATCCGCGCAGGCAGTCGTAATGGCATGACTCTTCAGGTTCCTGAGAGCATCCGTCAGTAGCTTTTCCGTTTCCTCTGTATAGCCCGTTTCCTCTTCCTGGGAGCCCGGGATGCCTTTTCCGATCAGGATGGCATTGAGCCGCCGGTACAGCTCTTCGTTTCCTTCGGTTTCCTTAAGAAGGCTGATGGCATCCACCGTCCCGTTCTCTCCGGAAAGCCTTTCGGCAAGAAACCGGCTCTCTTCCTCCGGAAATTCCCCGGGGGAAAGGAAGGAAAACACTGTCCCGCGAATCTTCTCGTCAGAAATCATGTAATAGAGAAGAATATCACAGGATGACTGGATTTTCCGGTCTGTGGAGGGCGCTTCCCGGCGCACATAGGTCTTCGGAGCCGGGCTGTAATCCAAACTTCTTACAAAAGCCCCCGTATATTTCTCTGTCTGGGTCTTCAGAAGCTCATAATCGATCATCTGCTCCCGGCAGGCGGCCGTTAAGTAGCTTTCCCGTTCCACGGGATCCGTGAAAAATGCCAGTCGTTTGGCAACGTCGTTATAGTATTCAGTTACCGCCGCGGGATCCGACATGTCATAGTTTTTCCGGATCACGTTAATGATGTAAAGAAACGCATTCTGCGCTTTTCCGATCAGTTCCCGGTAGGCGTCGGGGCCGTTGGCTTTGATAAATTCATCCGGATCCTTATAAGCCCCCATATCGAGGATCTTCACTTTTAGTCCGGCATCATGCAGCACCGGAAAGGCTTTGATCTTGGCATTGATTCCCGCCGCATCGGAATCCTGCGTAAGGATCACGGTATCCGTGTACCGCCTGAGAAGCTTCGCATGAAGATCAGTAAAGGCGGTGCCGAGTGACGCCACGGCATTCGTAAATCCGGCCTGGTGCAGGGAGATCACGTCCATGTATCCCTCACAGAGAAGCATGAACTTTTCCCTGGATTTCCGGGCAAAATTCAGCCCGTAGAGGACGGAGGACTTATTGAATATCGGGGTTTCCGGAGAATTCAGATACTTTGGTTCCCCGTCCCCCATGACACGGCCGCCGAAGGCAATGACACGGTTGTTGATGTCCATGATGGGAAACATGACCCGGTTCCAGAATTTCTCTGTGGTGCCCCGTTCCGAAATGGTGAAAAGTCCGCAGTCCCTGAGTTCCTGATCGGTATAGCCTTTATTCTTCAGAAGCCGGTAGAGGTCTCCGTTCGACTTCCCGGAATAACCAAGTCCGAAATGGGTGATGGTTCCTTTCGAAAGCCGTCGTTTGTCCCGGAGATAAGAAAGCCCGCTTTGTCCTTCCGGAAGCATCAGCCGGTCATGATAATAATAAGCGGCTTCCTTATTGATCTCGAGGAGCCGTTCCCGGAGTTCTTTCTTTTTCCGGTCTTCGTAGCTCACGTGTTCTTCGGGAAGCGTGATATGCGCCCTGTCGGCCAGGATCCGGATGGCTTCCGGATAGGAAACCTGTTCATATTCCCGGATGAAATGAAAGACGTCGCCGCCTTTCTGGCATCCGAAACAGTAAAAGATCTGTTTTCTCGGGCTGACGGAAAAAGAAGCTGTTTTTTCCCCGTGAAACGGACAGAGACCGAAGTAGTTGGCGCCTTTTTTGGTCAGCTTCACATATTGTCCCACCACCGAGACAATATCATTGGCATCTCTCACCTGATTTACGATTTCTTCTGAATAGGCCACTCAGGTACTCCATCCTACGGGAACATAAAGTTCTTCGAATTTTTCTATGGCATAGTTATCGGTCATGCCGGAAATATAATCGCATACGGCACGCTCCACTTCCTCACCGGAAAGGATCAGATCGGTATATTCCTTCGTCATACGTTCCGGGTTCTTCATATAAAACGTGAAAAGGAGCTCGATCATGTGCTGTGCCTTCTCTTCTTCCTTTTTGGCCAGGGAACCTCCGGAATAGATATTCCGGAACATCCACTGCCGGAGATCGCTCATTGCTTCAAAATATTCCGCTTTCTGAATGATGCGGTCGGAGGAAAGACTGGAGATGATCACATCGTGAATGATATTATTGAGACGTTCATTGGCACTCTTTCCGAGTACGTCTGTATACTCTTTTGGGATATCCGCTTCCCGGATGATTCCGGCGCGGATCGCGTCATCCACATCGTGGTTCAGATAGGCAATCTTGTCACTTAAGCGCACCACCTGTCCTTCCAGCGTGGCGGGATGTCCTTCTGTCTGATGATTCCGAATCCCGTCAATCACTTCTTTTGTCAGATTGAGCCCTTTTCCGCCTTTTTCCAGAACCTCCACGACCCGAACCGACTGTTCACTGTGCTCAAACCCGTTTTTACAGAGCTTAGCAAGCACGCTTTCCCCGCTGTGACCGAACGGCGTATGCCCCAGGTCGTGTCCGAGGGCGATGGCTTCCGTGAGATCGGTATTCAGACGCAGGGCTTTGGAGATTGTTCTTGCGATCTGGGAAACCTCCAGCGTATGCGTGAGCCTTGTGCGGTAGTGGTCTCCCTCCGGCGCCAGAAACACCTGTGTTTTCTGTTTCAGCCTTCGGAAGGATTTGGAATGAAGGATGCGGTCCCGGTCCCGCTGATAATCGGTCCGGATGTCACATTTTTTCTCAAAACGGCTGCGCCCCTTTGTTTCGGCGGAAAGGGACGCATACGGGGAAAGCACATTTCTTTCCTCCTCTTCCAGCATTTCTCTGATGGTGCTGTATTTCCCTTCGATCAGCATGGGGCGCCTCCGGTATATTACTTCAGGAATCCGTCAATGATCGCAGCTTCCGCTTCCTGCTCGGTAAGACCGAGCGTTTCGAGCTTAACAAGCTGCTCTCCGGCGATTTTTCCGATGGCCGCCTCATGAATAAGGGAGGCATCGGGGCTTACGGCATCCAGGGAAGGAACCGCCAGAATCTTGGCATGATCCATGATAATGGAGTCGCATTCGGTATGGCCGCTGCAACGCGCTTTTCCGGCGATATTGGCATAGAATACGATCTTAGAGCTGTCTGTTGCGACGGAGCGGCTGATCAGATTCGCACTGGATCCCTCTCCCAGAAGCTCGGCATCAAGCCTTGATTCGGCGGTCTGCGTACCGTTGGTCAGGAGTCTTTCCTTCACGACAAGGGAGGCATTTTCCCTGAGGACGGCCTTTGTGCTCCGAAGTGTGGAATCAATGCCGCGGATCTGGGTAGTCTCCATCTCCAGATGGGCACCCTCTTCCATATAGATTTCCGTCTGGGGATTCATAATGTTGCCTCCGGTGGAGTCTTCGGACTTCTCACCGTAATGTTTTTCAATATATTTTACCCGGGCATTCTTCTCAAGGAAGAAACGGTGGATTCCGGAATGTTCCGAACTTTCGGAACCGCAGTTATGAATGCCGCAGCCGGCAACGATCACCACATCCGCGTCCTCGCCGACATAGAAATCATTCCGGACCGTTTCGGTATGTCCGGATTTGGCAATGACAACGGGAATGCAGCAGGTCTCGTCTTTTGTTCCGGGTTTTATGCGGATATCGATGCCGGAGCCGTCTTCTTTACTCTGGATATCAATATTGGCTGTGGAGTTTCTTCCCTGTGATTCGCCGTTATACCGGATATTATAGGCGCCCTGCGGCACTTTATGGATATCTGCTACTTCTTCAAGAATTCTTTTTTCAATGCTGTCAAATTCCATTCCTGCCACCTCACTCATTCTGTCCGGCCTGGCAGGACTGAAGTGCTGCCTCGGTTCCCATGATCACGGGAAGGACTTTATCTCTGGTATCATAATATTTTACTTTTCCGTGTTCGATCACGAGGATCCGGTCAGCAATATTCAGGATCCTTTCCTGATGGCTGATGATAATGACCGTTCCGTTGGTCTCCTTTTTGATCTTTTCAAACACACGGATGAGATTGGTAAAGCTCCAGAGGTCGATTCCGGCTTCGGGTTCATCGAAAATGGAGATTTTCGTATTTCTCGCAAGGATCATGGCAATCTCGATCCTCTTGAGCTCGCCGCCGGATAGAGAGCCGTCTACATCGCGGTTGATATAGTCTCTGGCACAGAGACCGACCTCGGAAAGATATTCACAGGCTTCTCCCATTCCGAGATCCTTATTTCCGCTTGCAAGCTTTAGAAGATCAAAGACGCTGAGGCCCTTAAAGCGAACCGGCTGTTGGAACGCAAAGCTCAATCCGCGTTTTGCCCGTTCGGTAACGGAGCTTCCGGTGATATCCTCCCCGTCGAGAAGGATGGATCCGCCGGTAGGCTGATAGATACCGGCAATCAGTTTTGCAAGCGTTGACTTGCCGGATCCGTTCGGACCTGTGATGACGATAAACTGTCCGTCTTCTATCTGAAGGTCGATATCCTGAAGAATCTCCTTTTCTCCGGTTTCTTCTGTGTCCACCTGATACGCAATATGATTTAATGAAAGCATAATGGTTTCCTTTCTATGCAAAATACTACTCTTATATCATAGCATACTTTTAAACAAAATAGAAGGCTCTTTGTAAGAGCCTTCTATGCAGAGAAAGGGACTTGAACCCACACGCCCCAACGGGCACAAGATCCTTAGTCTTGCTCGTCTGCCAATTCCGACACCTCCGCAACAGACAGTATAATAACACAAGAAGATGCAAAAAGCAAGATAAAATTTAAAGA
>JAZUHZ010000300.1:0-5076 GCA_045642005.1 Candidatus Avilachnospira sp. | reverse complement strand
GGCGGCCTCCCCGAGGCCGAGCATGCTCATGTGAAGCTCGGCAAAGCTCAGAATGAGCGGCTTCTTAACCTCTTCAGCGACCCGGACAAAGGCCCGGCAGGACCGCTGGTCCCAGAAATCGGGGGCAGGTATCGCCGTGCCGGATGAAAGAGCATCGGCAAACATTTTCTCCGTTGTAACAAGCATGTGCTCTCCTTATTGATAGATACTGATATTATAGATGCCGGCATTTTCGCAACCGTTTGTGGCTTTGATCACAAGCCTTATGCCGTCTGCGGATACTCCGCAGAGAGGGATCCGGTTGACTCTCTGGAAATTGCCGCTGACTTCCCGGAAAAGGCGCCACTCTTCGTCATGGATCCAGATTTCATAATCCCTTACAATCTCGCTCATGACATTAAAATCATAGGGCTTCAGGTTCCGGATCCGGAAGTTTAAGTTCGAGTCAAAGGTGACCATGAGTTCGGAAAGCGGTTTCTTCTCAAAAGAAAGCTCGATCCATTCGTCTTTTACTCCCGGAGCCACCCATACGTTCGGTTTCCGGTACTGACGGAGATAGCCGTTGGTTACGTTTTCGGGACTGTAGAACGAAGGTTCCGGATCGACCCGGAAACAGAAGGCATAATTGAGGTTCGGCTGTGCGGCGGTGGAGTATTTCCGGAGCTCCAGGGGAACTCCGAGTTTCATCCATTCGAAGGGGAGCTTGGTGAGGGTCTCGTAATTGACCATGTTCGGAATGGGGTTTTCCTTCTGCATAAGCGCTGCCACGCCCGGCAGGCGGTCAGCTCCGGCAGCAAGAGAAAGATCCCTGTTTCCGTTTCCGTCAAACAGGATAAAAATGAACTCCTCGGAAAGACCGAGATCCGAAAGGGACAGGGTAAACCATTCCCCTTCCTCTCCGGTAGCCGGAAGATTCAGGGTGATATTTTTCAGGAGAGTTTCCGGACCGTAGTTCTGCGGCTTTGCGGAACGGTAGACGGAAACCGAAAGGGTAGCGTCCTTTCCGGCTTTATACCGGAAACTTACCTGCTGCACCGAAGGAGTGGCCGGCATACTCTGCCCGTACACGGTGTCCAGGGGGAACCACAGGCACTCTTTTTCCATGAGAAAGCGCCAGGAACCGGAGGCGGTGACACGGGCCGTCAGTGCAAGATCCGCCGGGTCTTCATTTTTATAGCCAATCACAGTCTGATCGGCTTTCCATTGGCGTCTGTGCAGTTCTGCGGTTTCTTCTGCACCGAACTCATGCGGAGAGATTCCTTTTTCCCGGCAGATGGCAGCCGTGATGCCTACGGCCTGTCCTACGGTAGCGAGGGTTGCCGTAAGTCTGGCCGACCCGAGCGCCACATGGGAAACCGAGAAGCAGCGGCCAATCACGAAAAGATTGTCGCAGTCTTTTACGATTGCCGTGCGAAGCGGAATGGGATAGATGCCTTTCAGGTAGACCCACCAGTTTTCCGGATCCTCCCCGAAGAATCCCTTCGGGGAGTGCAGGTCAATGGCCCATCCGCCGTATCCGGCCGCATCCGGGAAATCGGTCTGGTTCCAGACGTCGCTTTCCGTCAGGGTGTACAGGCCTTTTATGCGCCTTGATTCCCGTTTCCCGACGAAGGGGGAGATAAATTCAAAGTCATAGTTTTCCGCGTGATACTGTTCGGGATGTTTCTTAATGTGGTCCCAGATACTGTAAACGAGTTCCCGGTGCGCCTTAGCCACGTCTTCGGATTCCCCGACCTGATCAAGACCTGCACCGGTTTCGTAAAACCAGACAAAGCGCTCAAACATCTGTACGGGAATCTCCCGGTGGGCTAAAATCCCGCTCTTTTCCATATCAAAGGCGCAGTCGGGCGCGTGGAAGGGAACTTCCTTTCCCGTATCTTTTGTATTGAAGGTCAGTGTTCCGAGAAGCACGGCGTCGGTTTTCTCATCTCCGGCAATTTTCTCGCCGTAGGTCTCTTTCGCTTCCGATCCCTCCTCATAGGAACAGCCGGCCAGAGCGGATACGGTGCCGTCTCCGGTATTGTCACAGAAAAGGGGCGCATGGAAGGTGAACCGTTTTTCTGTCGTGGTCTGGATTCCGGAAACCGTTTCGATGTGGCCTTCCCCGTTGACAGTATCAATACAGGTATTCAGGTAAAGATCCAGATTTTTCTCGGCGGCAAGGAGATCCATGACCGTCATATCCCAGCGGTACGGATTTCCTTCTTTATTCCGGTACAGGTTCAGAAGCCGGATCTCTTCGATGAGGCCGGTTTCCCGGGAACTGAAGTTGAACTGCTGTTCTCCGTCGGCACCGTCCACAGGGCAGCGAATCTCAGCCCCCGAATTTCCGCCGATGAATCCGCGGTTGGTAATGAGGGCGGTCTTTAATCCCGCACGGGATGCTTCAATGGCACAGCACACTCCGGGGAAGCCGCCTCCGGTAATCACAAAGTCATAAAATTTATCTGTATTCTTGAATTGCATAGAAGTATCCTCCGTATCCCATAAGCTACCATAAGACGGGGAACAATACAAGCATAAGCTGCGTGAAGCATGCGTTTTGTGAAATATCGAAGATGTTTCACAAAACGCATGTTTCACGCAGCTTATGTTATTTTATGTCAAAATCATGTATAATATCTTTTATGAATCCTGTCCGCGAAAACGAAGCAGAGCACCAGAAGAAACAGAAACGAAAAACGACCCGGGCTGAAAGGCGCATGAAGCGCTCCCTCCTGATCCTGGCCGCTGTCCTTTTCTGTGTGTTTCTTGCCGGCCTTTTTGCGTATCTGCGATTTGAAAAAGCCGAAAAGGGACACCACGGGCCGCTGTGGCTTCCTTTTGAGTCCTCGAAAGGAATGGCCGTATCCTGTCCGGAACTGATTCCGGACTATGACGGGAAGGATACGGTGATCCTCGCAGATAACCGGCCTTTATTTACACTTCGGGACCTCGATACCCTGAAGGGGGAGCAGTACGCGGAGCTCGACCTCTTAGGACGCTGCGGTCCGGCCGCAGCTCTCCTCGACCGGTCGATGATGCCCCGGAAAGAGCGGGGGTATATCGGAATGATCGAGCCCTCCGGGTGGGAGCAGGCAAAGTATCCGGGTCTTGTCGACAGTGATCCTCCCTATCTGTACAACCGGTGCCATCTGATCTCTTATGCCCTGACAGGGCAGAACGCCAATGAGCGGAATCTCATCACCGGAACACGGCATATGAATGCGGACGGGATGCTGCCGTATGAGATTGCTGTCATCCAGTACCTCGAGAAAACAGGCAATCATGTTCTGTACCGGGTAACTCCTTATTTCAGGGGCAGGGAGCTTCTGGCCCGGGGCGTGGAGATGGAGGCGTATTCGGTAGAGGATGAAGGAAAGGGACTTCATTTTCATGTTTTTGTGTACAACTGTCAGCCGGGTGTGGAGATCGACTACCAGACCGGCGGAAGCTTCCGGGCGGAATGAAGAAAGTGTTATTTGGCGGAAAATGCGGAATAGAAACATGTAACCGGCAGAAACGGTCCTTTTCAGAATCTGCAAAAAAAGGTATCCTATGGACAGCAGAGAGGAAAATCCTTTCTGCGGGAGAGCTACTTCAGGGAGGAAAATGAAAATGACAAGATATGAAATAAAGCAAAATGCAAAGGCCGCGCTTGGCAGCGGGATCTTTCAGAACCAATGGCTGATGGCCGTCCTTGCGATTTTTATCTGTTCCGCGGTCACGGCAGCCGCGGGATCCGTGCTTCCGGCGATCGGCGGAGTCCTGATTTCCGGGCCGATGCAGTACGGTCTCCACAAAATGTTTCTGAAGCAGTCAAGAGACTATGAGACCATGCAGATCGGTGACTTATTTAAGGGGTTTACCGATGATTTCGGCGGAACGTTTCTTTTGGGGCTTATGAGCGGGATTTATGTTTTCCTGTTCAGCCTCCTGCTCATCGTTCCCGGCATCATCATGAGCTATGCCTACTCCATGGCATTCTATATCAAGGCGGATCATCCCGAATACGGATGGCGGCAGTGTCTTGAGGAGAGCAAGGCCATGACGTACGGTCACAAATGGGAGCTTTTCATGCTGGATCTGAGCTTTATCGGCTGGAATATCATAGCCGCCCTCTGTCTGGGTGTCGGCTGCATCTGGGTCAATGCCTGGCAGAATGCTTCGAAGGCAGAGTTTTATAACCATCTGTCCGGATATGTCCCTGAGATCACGATGACGGAAGAGCAGGAAAGCGCAGCAGAGTGATAAAAAAACCTTAGAGATTACTAAAAAAGGCCGAGGTCATCCCGGTCTTTTTTATATACTTTTTTCCCGTTTTGGAGTAGAATACACCGGGAACCGGGAAAACCCCGGATTTCCGAAAGGAGATTTTTGTCATGAGCCCGAAAGGCAGAAAACTGGTTATTATTTCGCTGGACGCCTGTGTCACGGAGGATCTTCAGACATTCCGTACCCTCCCGACACTTTCACATATGATCCGTAACGGTGCGGTGGTGGAAAAGATCCGGGAGATCTATCCGACCTTCACCTATCCGAGCCACACGACGATGCTCTCCGGTGTCTATCCGGAAAAGCACGGTGTGACCTCCAATTATCAGTATACGCCGGGAAGCGTCAACCCGCCCTGGAACTGGTACCATACCATCGTAAAGCAGAAGGATCTGATGGATGTCGCCAAAGAGGCCGGCATGAGCACGGCTTCGGTCAGCTGGCCGGTTATGGGAAAACACCCGCATGTGGATTATCTGGTGGATGAGATCTGGCCTCTTGATCCCGACGGAGGGACAGATGAACTGGCCAGTGTATTTTTAGGATCCGGGACCGAGCAGTGGCTGTTTGAATCCTGCGTGGCGCCCTATGCGGATCTCAGGGTACGGAGAAAGCAGCCGGATACCTCCTGGTTTTCGACATTTGTGGCCTCGGATGTGATCCGGGAATACGCACCGGATGTGATTGCCATTCATCTGACGCTGATCGATAATTACCGTCACAGTGACGGCGTGTTCTCGGAAAAGGTCACAAAGGGCCTTTCGGAGGCGGACGAGATGGTGCGGAAGATCGTGGAGGCTGTCGGCTATACCGGCTTCCTTC
>JAZUHZ010000299.1:0-4369 GCA_045642005.1 Candidatus Avilachnospira sp. | reverse complement strand
CCTTTCCCGAGAAGTTCATAAATGATCTTCGCAAGGACATATTTGAAATCCGCATCAATTCCCTTGGTTGGCTCATCAAGAAGCAGAATTTCGGGATCCGTAAGAAGGACCTTGGCCAGGGCGCACCGTTCCTGCTCTCCTCCGGAAAGATCATACGGATGTCTTTCAAGAAGTTCCGTAAGGCGGCAGATCTTTGCAATCTGCTTTACCTTCTCCGCATCCCCCGTCACCTCGAAAAGCTCATCGATCACTTTATTCTTTACAAAAAGCGTCTGCGGGTTCTGCGGGAGTGCTGCAATCCGACCGTTAACCGTAATTTTCCCGCGGTAGGGACGGAGAATTCCCTGGATTATTTTAAGACTTGTGGACTTCCCGGTCCCGTTCCCGCCGAGGATGGCCGCAAACTCTCCTTTGTGGAGGGTAAGCCGGAGTCCTTTTACGATATCCGGACCGTCTTTTTCATACTTGAACCAGACATCTTCTGCACAGATCACGGTTTCCGGACTGGTTTCTCTGATCACTTCCGGAGGAAGCTCCCGGAGCGGATGGGTTTCCTTAAATTTTCTGATCCATTCGCGCCCTTCCTTTACGGTCACGGGGCATTTCTCCGACTCCTTCCGATCCGAGCAGGCGGCCCAGATCCGCATGGGGCTCGGCATCGCTTCAAACATCCCTGCCCCGATATCCCGAAGTTTCATGCCGACCTGCGCCGGATCTCCGTCCGCGATCAGCCTTCCTTTTTCCATGACAAGAACCCGGCTGGCCTGAGGGAAGGCTTCCTCCAGACGATGCTCAGTGATAATGACCGTGGTTCCGAGTTCCCGGTTGATCTTTGCGATGACCTGAATAAAGTCCGAAGCCGCAATCGGATCCAGCTGCGATGTCGGCTCGTCTAAGATAAGGAGTTTCGGATTCATGACCATCACGGAGGCAAGATTCAGAAGCTGTTTCTGTCCTCCGGAAAGTTCCGTCACGTTTTTATAGAACCACTTTTCAATTCCAAAGAACGAGGCCATCTCGGCCACTCTCTTGCGGATGGTCTGGGTATCAAAGGAAAGACTCTCGAGACCGAAAGCCAGTTCATGCCAGACCTTATCGGTAACGATCTGATTTTCCGGAGACTGCTCCACAAAGCCGATCTTCTGCGCCTGATCCCGCTCCGGCAGTTGAGAAAGCGGCATGCCCTGAAAAAGCACCGAACCTTCCCTCTCCCCATGCGGGGAAAGGCAGGTTTTCAGCTGCCGTAAAAGCGTGGATTTTCCGCATCCGCTCGATCCGCAGAGGACCGCAAACTCTCCCTCGCGGATGGAAAAATTCACATCTGTGAGGGCTTTTTCCGTCTGTCCCGGATAAGTAAAACTCAGGTTTTTAATTTCTAACAGCATCGAGTTTTCTCCATACATAGTCATCATAGAGATCCACAAGAGAAGGGGTCAGGCAGAGAAGCAGAAAAACAATATCCGCCAGGATACTGAAAAATCCGGCCTCCGCCATTTTGATACTCGGATAAAACCGGAAATACATCCCCCCGGTAATCCGGGAAAGACTAAGGATCACGGCTCCCGCAAGAAGCCACACGAGCATGGCCCGGTCTCTTTTATCAAAAGTATAAATGGAAAACGCCGTTCTTCCCGGGAGCCCGTACCCTCTTGACTTCATGGAATCCGCCGTCTCGATGGCATTTTCCATGGCCCAGGTAATCAGAATGGAAAGAATCCGGACGCCGATCCTGAGTTTCTCCGTAAACCGCTTCCCTTCATCCTTTCCTCCGATGCACTGCTGCGCGGTTTTTACCTCCCGGTACTGAGCACGGAATTTCGGGACGAACCGGAGTGTCATGCTGAGGAGAAGACTCAGGGACGGAATGATCCGGCCGAACAGATAGACAAATTTGTCACTGGTCATGATCTCCGTATAACACGAAAACCAGGTAATGACCGTGATCATCATCGTGGCAGCAAAAAAGCCGTACAGCATAGACTCCAGCGTCAGCGGATTTCCGTTCGGCAGATAGGTAAGGATTGTGATTCCCTGATGGTTGAATACCGGATTGATCGCCGCGGTAAAAAGAAGCAGAGGAATCATGTACAAAAGGCTCTTTGCAAATTTTCCCGTTCCCTTAAGCTTAATACTGTAGCATACCGCCCCGAAAAGGGACAGAAGGAGAAGCACCGGATTCATGGAAAACATGCTCATGGCGAGCACGATGACAAAATACAGAAAATTGTTGACGGGATGGAATCCCGCAAAGGCATCCCGCTGTCTCATTTGAGAAATCCGTGCTCCTTCATCCACAAAACCGATCCTTCGATATCCGTGCACTCCACCGTGGCCGTCGCCTGAGGATTATGGGAAAGAATCCTTTGGAGTACCTTTTCCACATTAAGAAGGCCGTCCCCCGGCACATTATGATTATCATGCACGCCGTAATTATTGTGCACATGCACATGGGAAATATCCTTTCCCCAACCATCGATCCAGGCATCTACCGCCTCGACATTTGTATTCACGAGAGCATGCCCCATATCAAAGCAGAACTGAAACCTTTCATCCTGTACGCCGTCCAGAACGGCTTTCATGGACTCCGGCCCGGTATCCAGCATGTTTTCATAACAGAGCGTGATCTCCCCGGGATGGTCCCGGAGAAATCCCTTCCAGAAGGCAATGGAACGGTCAATAAACCATTCCGGATAATAGGTGGTCGGGACATTTCCGGAGTGCACCACCATTTTTTTTGCCCCCACCTTCTCCGCGAGAAGATATGCCTCATGGAGATAGGTCCGGGTAAGGCGGTAGACAGCGGGTTCAATCGCTGCCGGCGTCAGTTCGTTATACGGAGCATGCAGGATGACATCCGGAACAAGCCTTGCCTTTTCCTCAAGAAAAGCCGTTAAGTACTGCGGCCTTCTGTCCATTTCCTCCGAAAGGCACACCTCTGTAAGCTCGATGCCGGTCCCTTCCGAAAATGCGGTATCCACGGTCTTATAAGAATCGGAAAAACCGTTCTCATCATAGACAAAATCTGCAATTGTGGAAAAATAAATCTTCATAAGAAAAACCCGCCGGATCCTTCCTTCGGAGAGGAAGAACCGCGCCGGGACTGCTGCCTTTTTGCTGTTCATCACCCTCTCTTCTCAACCAAAAGAAAAATGACGAAAGACTGCCAGCCGGCATTCGGGCTCGGGAACTTTCCCATACCGCAGAGTGAGCTGTCACGGAATCTGACCGTGTTCCCCGGCTGAAATCTTCTCTGTTTTTTGTATCTTAACACGTTGCGAAACGGAATTCAACCGAAAAACTTGAAAACCTGGAATAAGGGTGTATAATCTCCAGTAGAATTCAGAAATGGAGGAATATCGAATGGATTCAAAACTTCTTTTCCTTAACAATAAGGATATGGAAAACCTTGGAGTGAATGACATGGCCGCGGCCATCAATGATGTGAAAAACGCCTACATCCTCACGGAGAAAGGCGATGTGATCGTACCCGGAAAGATCGTCATGCGCTGGGGACAGACCCCAGCTGACGAAAATGTTTACGGCCGGATCAACGCCATGCCCGGTTTCATCGGCGGCGACTATCAGATGGCCGGCATCAAGTGGATCGGTTCCGGCCCCATGAACTATAAAAAAGGACTTCCGAGAGCCTCTGTATCCGTGATCTTAAATGACCCCGATACCAAGATTCCCGTTTGTTTTGCCGACGGAACCCAGGTCAGCGCCATGCGTACCGGTGCATCGGGCGGCATTGCCATTGACCTTCTGGCAAAAAAAGATGCCAAGACCATGCTCATCTGCGGCGCCGGCGCTCAGGGTCGTACCCAGCTCGAAGCGGCTATGATCGTGCGTGATCTGAAAACCCTTTATATCTGCGATATCCGTCCGGAGAACTCCGAAAAATTCAAAGCGGAAGCCGAGGCGAAGTATCCCGGGCTCGAGGTAATTGTTGTTGATTCTCCCGAGGAGGCCAGCCAAAAATCCGATATCATCGACTGCGTCACCCTCGCGGATACTCCGATCATCCATTCCGCATGGCTCATGCCCGGCACGCTTCTTATGAATATGGCCGATTATGAAGTTACCTATGACTGCGTCAGAAAATGTGACAAAGTCTGCGTAGACAACTGGGAAGTGATCAAGCACCGTCTGGTCAGCACGGTATCCCTCATGGCCCGCGACGGGGAGTTCAAAGATGAGGATCTTCACGCAGAGATGGGAGAAATTCTGACCGGAAAGAAAACCGGCCGTGAGAATGATGACGAGATCATCTACTTCAATGCCGTAGGTACCGGCGTTCTCGATATCGCCGTCACCACCCGCTGCTACAAGAGAGCCCTGAAAGAAGGAAAAGGCTCCGTCCTCAATTACT
>JAZUHZ010000298.1:0-5378 GCA_045642005.1 Candidatus Avilachnospira sp. | reverse complement strand
CAGACAGAATCTGCCGGCACAGGGAAGGCTTCCGGAGCGGGAACGGTTTCCGATCCGAGGACAAATAATGCGGACCTTTCCCCGGAACTTTCGGGCGGCAGCATCACCTTCCTGAAAAATAAGACCACGGAACAGCAGCAGCTTGCCGCCGTGATCCGCAGTTCCGACGGCAGAGTGATCGTCGTGGACGGAGGTGTTGATGCTGATGCGGAGCATCTTTATGAAGTTCTTAAGGCAGCCGGCGGCAGTGTGGATGCCTGGCTTGTGACGCATCCCCACGGAGACCATATCGGGGGACTCTGCGCGATCTTACGGGATCATAAGGACATTGCTGTCAAAGGAATCTACGGAAATTTCTTCGAATACGAATGGTATGCTGCAGTCGATCAGGCAGAGGCTCCGGCGCTTTGGGTGCTGAATGCTGAGCTTTTGCTTCTTCCGAAGGAAAAGATCCATCTTGACATGAAGAAAAACGATGCCGTGTCCCTTTCCGAAAAGCTTTCCTTCCGGGTGCTCAATAATCCGAAGAAATCCGAGGGAAACCATGCCGTGAATTCCTCCGGTCTTATGTATGATATCACTGTGGACGGAAAACATCTTGTGATCCTCGGTGATATGGGAGAACAGGTGGGGAATGAGCATTACGCGGACGGTGCCATCGAAAATATATCCTGTGACTGGCTGCAGACCGCCCATCACGGACAGGACGGTGTGGGAGAGGTGTTCTATCAGATGTGTCATCCGAAGAATATCATCTGGAACACGACAGAAAAGATCTTCCTGAATAAAGAACATAAATATAAGACCGATATGACAAAGAAATGGTTTGCAAAGATGAATATTGAAAACCATTATGCAACAATTTACGATGATGTGGTGATCCGATGAATGTGATATGGAAAAAGCTGACTGTAGGGCCGCTGGAAGAAAACTGTTATATTGTATATGACGGGGAAAATGAAAAGAAGACATGTTTCCTCATTGATCCCGGTGCGGCCGGAACGAGAATTCTCAATGCGGTGAAGGCTCTTTCTCTCACGCCGGAGGCAATCTATCTCACCCACGGCCATTTTGACCACATTATGGCAGTGGACTGGGTGAGAAAGGAATTCCCGCAGCTTCCCGTCTATGCTCTGGATGCCGAAAAAGAGGTTCTCCTCGATCCCGGGAAGAATTTCATGAAGGGACTTCCGGAGCCGGCATTTCTTGCGGACGTAACCTATGTGAAGGACGGCGAACGGCTTCTTCTCGCCGGGATCCCGTGTGAAGTGATGGCCACGCCCGGCCACACCGTCGGCAGTTCGTGCCTCTGCATCCCGGAGGCCGGGGTCCTTTTTTCCGGGGACACGATCTTCAGGGAGTCTGCCGGAAGGACGGATTTCCCCACCGGATCCACCATGGATCTTTCCGTAAGCATCAATGATGTGCTCATGAAGCTTCCGGATGACATGCAGGTGTATCCGGGACACGGCGAGGAGACCACAATCGGATACGAGAGAAGTTACAATTTCATGGTTATTCTGCGAAACCGTGAATAAGTTTTCCGGAGGAAAAAGAGATGAAAAAATACAGAATCCTCTGTGCACTTATCTGCGCCGTGCTCAGTACGATCCCGGTGTATGCGGCCTTCAATGAAGGATCCGCGGCGGACCTTCCGTCCTTTGTGACAGGTGAACCGGAGAAAAAAGAAACGAAGAAAACGGAAGAAAAAGCGGCTTCTGAAAAGGCCGCGGCGGGACCGGAGATTTCCGGAGAAATCTACACATTCAATGGAAAAAAATATGCGATCGCCAGTGACTGGGGACAGCATTATCTGACCGGGTACGGCCCGAATGAGGACGGTTCCTGCAGTACGGCCTCCGGACGGGATGCAACGGCCGGGTACACGGTTTCCTCCACAAGAGCAAACCTCGGGAAGGTGATCCTCGTGAAGGCGGAAAAAGGCAGCTCCCGTTATGACGGGATCTATGTGTGTGAGGATACCGGCGGTCCGGCCGTGGAAACCGGAAAGGAAAACACCATGAACACACCGGTCGTGGATATCTTCTTTGATACCACGGAAGAAGCGGATGCGGTCACTGCCTCCGGCTGGATCACGGCGAGGATCTATATTTTGAAAGAAGTAAAATAATCTATGGAAAATCTGGAACTTTATATCCACATACCGTTCTGCGTGAAGAAATGCAATTACTGCGATTTTCTTTCTGCCTGCAGAGGGGCTGGGGACCAGACGGCCTATATGAATCAGCTGTTTAAGGAACTCATAGTGACTTCGCCGCTTGCGGCAAAGTATACGGTGAGTTCCGTTTTTATCGGCGGAGGTACGCCTTCGATTGTGGATCCGGACCTTATCGCCATGCTTCTCGAAGTTGTCCGGAAGTACTATGCACTTTCCGAAGACTGTGAGATCACGATCGAGTGCAATCCCGGAACCACGCTCCGCCACAAATTTGCCAGATACCGGCAGGCGGGCATCAACCGCCTTTCTATCGGCCTTCAGTCAGCGGACAATGAAGAGCTGAGAACTCTGGGACGGATTCATACCTTCGAGGAATTCCTGAAAAGCTATCAGAGCGCCAGAATGGAAGGATTTACCAATATCAATGTGGATCTGATCAACTGCTTCCCCGGAGAGACCGCATCCTCCTGGAAAAAAACACTCCGCAATGTTCTCATGCTGAAACCGGAGCATGTCTCGGTTTATAACCTCATCGTTGAGGAGGGAACTCCCTTTTACAGAATGCAGGAAGAGGGAACGCTTTTTCTTCCTTCGGAGGAGGAGATGAGTGCAATTGATGCCGTGACGAAGGATGTCCTCCTCCGGAAGGAATACCACCGCTATGAGGTTTCCAACTACGCGAGAGAAGGCTATGAGTGCCGGCATAACAAGGGATACTGGACCGGGGTTCCGTACCTCGGATTCGGAATCGGCGCCGCCTCCTATTTTGAAGGCCGGCGGCTGAAAAACGAGAATGATTTCTATAAATATCTGTCCGCGGAACCCGCTTCGGATGCGAGAGAAAGCTTTTACCAGCTGAAAACGGAAAATGAGAAGCTTTCCGAAGAGGAGAAAATGCGCGAGTTCATGATCCTCGGCCTTCGCCTTACGGACGGGATCAGCACGATTGAATTCTTTAAGCGCTTCGGGAGAAGAACGGAGGATGTCTACGGAGACATCCTCAAAAAATACACGGGACTCGGAATGATGGAACGGGTCGGCTATAAACTGAGATTCACTGAACGCGGCATGGATGTCTCGAACGTCATTCTGGCGGAGTTCTGAAAAAGACATAAGAAAACGGAAAAGGAGAGAATATGGCATATAACGGATTTGCGATTGATGAGTATCTGGATGCGAAAAAAGTAACCGAAGAACTGGACGGACTGATCAGAAAACCGATGTTTTCCGTGAAGCCGGAAGCGCTCCGGAAATACTGTGAAGAGTATTTTGACGGAAAGTGCGCCGGTTCCAAAGCAATGATCGAAGAAGCAAAGAACTACATTCCCGGCGGGGTTCAGCATAATCTTGCCTTCAACTATCCTTTCCCGATCGTAATCACCAAAGCGGAAGGCAATAAACTTTACGATATCGACGGCAACTGGTACTACGATCTTCTGCAGGCCGGCGGACCGACCATCATCGGAAGCAATGATCCTGTTGTACGGGAAGCTGTGATCGACCTTCTCAATACCTGCGGTCCGTCCACCGGTCTTTTCCACGAATACGAATACAAGCTGGCGCGGAAGATCAGCGAGTGCGTACCGAGCGTCGACAAGTTCCGTATGCTCGGTTCCGGTACGGAAGCCTGCATGTGCGCGCTCCGGGTGGCCAGGCTAAAGACCGGTCATAAAAACGTGCTCAAAATGGGCGGCGCCTACCACGGATGGTCGGACCAGATTGCCTACGGCATGCGGATCCCGGGAACGAAAGGTCTGCAGAGCCCCGGTGTTCCGAATTTCGTCTTTAAGCATACCGATGAGTTCTTCCCCGGAGATCTCGAAGATCTGGAGAAAAAATTAAAGAGAAACAAAGCCGACGGCGGTACGGCGGCTGTCTATATCGAGCCGGTCGGACCGGAAAGCGGCACCCGGCCCGTGACCAAAGAGTTTATCCGCGGCTGTGAGTTCCTTGCGCATAAGTACGGTGCGCTTCTTGTCTGCGACGAAGTGGTGACCGGATTCCGGATCGGCCTTTCCGGCGCCCAGGGGTACTTCGGGATCGACCCGGATATTACGGTATTCGGAAAAATCGTGGCCGGAGGCTACCCGGGAGCCGGCGGCATCGGCGGACATGAAGACGTGATGGCTCATCTCGGCGCAGGACTTGACGCCGGCGGCAAGAAAGTGACCAAAGCCATGTGCGGAGGCACCATGGCGGCAACACCGATCTCCTGCGTGGCCGGGTACACCGTGATCACGGAGATCGAAAAGAGAAATGCCTGCGAAGTGGCCGGCCGGATGGGCGACCGTCTGACAAAAGGACTTCAGGAACTGATCGCAAAGTACGAGCTTCCCTTTGTGGCCTTCAACCAGGGATCCATCTGTCATCTTGACAGTGTGGGAACCATGCACTTCCAGATCGACTGGAAAAAGCCCTGGACCATTCCGGGAGTCCTCAAGGAGACCGATGCCAGAAAGAAGGAGATGCAGCATATCGGTGCCGCCTATATGGCAGAGGGAATCGTTACGCTGGCAGGTTCCCGTCTCTACACGAGCGCAGCCTATACAGAAGAGGATATCGATGATGTCCTTGCAAGATTTGAGCGGGTATTTGCAAACTGCGGAAAAGTGAGCGGAAAATAAATGGCATATGAGGAAACCGAAGCGCGTTCTTTCGTCGTTCAGGCCGGGATCACGCTTCTTGAAAAAAAACTGATCGCCCGTACCTGGGGAAACATAAGCGCCCGGATCTCGGAGGATGAATTTGTCATCACCCCGAGCGGAAGGGCATATGAGGACCTTACGCCGGAAGACCTTGTGAAAGTAAAAATCAAAGATCTTTCTTATGAGGGAGATGTGAAACCGTCCAGTGAAAAGGGCATTCACGCCGCGGTCTATGCACTTCATAAAGATGTTGATTTTGTGGTGCATACCCATCAGAAATATGCGACTGCGGTAAGCGTGGACGGGCGACGTCTTCCCTTTGCCCCCTGCGCGGAGTACGGGCTTCCGGGAACAAAAACGCTTCGCCTGAATGTCGAGACACGCCTTGAAAACAACCGGAAGAAAAAAGCGTTTCTTCTTTCCCGGCACGGGGCCCTCTGTTTCGGCAGTACACCGGAGGAGGTCTTCCGGATCTGCGAGGAACTGGAGGAAAAGAGCCGGATCGCCTTTTCTGAGCGGGTGGGGGAGAAACCGGTAAAACACGCAAAACGCGC
>JAZUHZ010000297.1:0-2425 GCA_045642005.1 Candidatus Avilachnospira sp. | reverse complement strand
CAGGTACCGCCGCAGGCTGCGATACGGTCATTGGAAAGGTAGTCCATCAGGTTCTTCGGGGTGATGCCGCCGGTGGGCATGAATTTTAAGGGGAATACGGAGGTGAAGTTTTTGATCATGCCGATTCCGCCTGATGCTTCCGCCGGGAAGAACTTTACGAGATCAAGGCCGGCGTTTACGGCCTTCATCATATCGGATGCGTTTACGCAGCCGGGGAATACGGGCATGCCGATCTCATTCGCGCGATTTACAACATCGTCATAGTATCCCGGAGATACCACGAATTTTGCACCTGCCGCTGCGGCTTCGTCTACCTGGGCCGGGGTGATCACCGTGCCGGCTCCCACCAGCACCTCGGGAAGCTCTTTTGCCACCCGACGGATGGATTCCTGCCCTGCCGCGGTACGGAAGGTGATCTCTGCTGCCGGAATCCCGCCGGCAACTAATGCCCTGCAGAGATCGACTGCGTTGTCCGCATTATCAATGGCAATGACGGGTACGATACCGATATTGGATAATGTTTTTTTTACGTCCATGGTTTATGGTTCCTTTCTATCAAACGGTTTCCATGTATTTTCCGATCCGGCGGATGCCTTCCCGGATCCTGTCTTCCGATGTGGCAAAGACAAGACGCACATACTTCTTGCCTTCCGTACCGAAGGTATCTCCGGGAACAACGATCACGTGAGCATGCTCGATCAGCTTTTCCGCGAATTCATTGCCGTCCATGCCGGTGCCTGAAACATCAATAAAGGCATAGAATGTGCCCTGCGGGGCAAAGCACTTGAGGCCCGGGATCTTATTAAACTCTTCGACCACGATGGCTCTTCTTCTCTTATAGGCAACAAGCATACTTTCAAAATCATCCTGCGGGCCGGAAAGAGCAGCGAGCGCCGCATACTGGGCGGATCCGTTGACGCCGGAGGCGATATTTTCCTGGAAGCGGCTCATCGCATCCACGATATCCTCTCTCGCCATCGCATAGCCGACACGCCATCCGCACATCGCATACTTCTTGGAGAAGGAATTGATGATCACGGTACGTTCCTGCATTCCCGGGAACGTGGCAATGGATACCGGACGAACGCCGTCATAGACGATGCTCGAATACACCTCGTCAGAGAGCACGTAAAGATCATGCTCCACACAGAGCTCCGCGATTCTCCGTAAAGATTCGATTCCGGCCACACCGCCGGTCGGATTGGCCGGGGAGTTCAGGATGACCGCTTTTGTCTTCGGGGTAATGGCCTTTTCAAAAGCCTCGAGGTCAAAGGCAAAACTGTCTTTTGCATAGCAGGGCACAAAAACCGGAACGGCATGCTGAATGTAGACCATGCGGGAATAGTTGCAGTAGGAGGGATCCCCGAGGATTACCTCATCTCCCGGATCAATGAGCACATGCATGGCAAGAGAAAGTGCCTCCATGCCGCCGCAGGTGATCATGGCATTTTTTATGGGATCGGCAAACGCAAGTCCGTGCGTTTTTTCGGTTTCTTTTGTCACCGCCTCTCTCAGTTCATTGATGCCGGCATTCGGCGGATAGTGATGTGCCTTGCCGTTTTGTAAGGACTCGATAGCTGCGTCCACGATATATCCCGGAGTATTAAAATCCGGCTCGCCTACCGTAAACGCAATCACGTCCGTCAGGCCGGCTGCTTTATTGAAAAGTTTCCGGATGGGCGAATTGGTTACCAGGGCCTCTGCCTTCGCTAATGGTTTCATTTTTTCTCTCCTTTGAAATCAGGTAACGGGGATGGTGTAAACTTATGTTCCTTCAGCGTAAACATAGTGTTGCTTTTGGCAATCCCGACGTTTTTTAAGGCAAGGATCTTTCTTTCCAGCAGATCAATGTCCGCTGCGCAGATTTTCAGCATATAGTCATAATCCCCTGTGATCGCATAGCATTCCAGAAAATCCGGATCCTTTTCGATGACGGAAAAGAGTTTCTCCGAATCGGAAAAGTGTTCCATGGCCACCATGGTGTAGGCAATCACCGGCTTTCCCACGAGCCTGGCATCCGTAAGAATTGTTTTCTTCCGGATGATCCCGTTTTCACAGAGCTTTGCCACCCGTTTATTGGCAGCGGGCACGGAAAGGCTGATTTCTTTTGAAAGTGCCGTATCGGTGATCCCGGCATCCGCGGAAAGGATCTCAAGGATTCTGATATCTGTACTGTCCATCTGTTCACCTCGTCTTTATCATTATATCCCGATTAGGGATTATTTCAATATTTCCCTTGCTTTTGATAAAATATTAATTTATTTTCCGTTTTCAGTTTATTTTTTCTTCTTTCGTCAGACATTTTTCTCAATTGATCACATAAGCCGCGTGAAACACGAACACCCGTGAAACATCGAAGATGTTGCACGGTTGTTCTGCATTTCACGCGGCGTATGCCTTATCCCGGATAGTACCGGCAGCTGCC
>JAZUHZ010000296.1:0-30129 GCA_045642005.1 Candidatus Avilachnospira sp. | reverse complement strand
ATGAAAAGAATTACCGCATTAATACTCACGCTGGTATTGATGTTCTCTTTCTCCATGTCTGCTTTTGCCAGGGTTACTCCCGCACTGGACAAGACTGTCATCAAGGCGGGCGATGAAGTGACCGTAACGCTGACACTGGAGGATGAAACTCTTACCGAAGTAAACTGCTTTGAGTACTGGATCTTCTATGATGCCGCCAGGTTTGCCTTCAAGGAGAGCAAGAAGGGCAACGTCAAGGCTATTCCTGCCGATGAAGACAATGATGAGCTGAGCATCAACTGCAGCAACCCTGTGAAGCGTGACGGCAAGGACGCTATGGTCATCTCCGTGGTGGACACCTACTCCGAGGGACTGACCGTAAATCCCGGCGTTCTGCGTTCTGTGACCTTCACCGCCCTGGAAGATCTGACTGCCGGAGAAGAGCTGGGCTTTGATCTCCAGCGTGGCTTCCTGCTGACCCTGAAGGACGGCAGACAGGAGGACATCGCAGGCGCCGGTCAGCTGGATAAGACTTCCCTGACGGTAACAGTGGGAGAGCCCTATAACGGCTACACCGTCACTGTCCCCGAAGGCATTACCGCAGTCAGAGGCGAAGAGATCGCTGTGCCCTTCACCGTGTCAAACACCGATGAGAACGTCAAGGCCTACAACGCCTTCCAGCTCAAGCTGAACTACGATACAGCCATGCTGTCCTTCGTTCGGGTCGAACTGGGCGAGACCGCCGTTGCTGCCGACAGCAGCATGGTTCAGGTCAGCAATAATGACACTGACGGCATTCTGACCATTACGGGCTGCGGCGAAGACAGAAGCGCTCCCCTCACCGTCGTATTCACCGACAACGGTGAGGGAAACTCCACCGTCACGCTGACTGAGGCCAGGATTGACAAGGCCGCCAACGCGCCCTCTCAGGACACGCCCGACGCCGCAATCCTCAATGCGCAGTGCGAGATCACCGTCAGCGGCTACGAAGTGAGCCTTGATAACGACTTTACCGGCGATAGCTTTGCCGTGCCCGAGGAGGATTACACCTTCACCGCCAGGGATAAGAACTATGATTACGAAGTCACCGTGACGGTCGACGGCGCTCCCGTCGAGGGCGTTGTCGATAACGGCGACGGCACCTACACCATCCCCGCCGAAAAAATCACCGGCGCGGTTACCGTGGAGACCGCGCAGAAAACACCTAAGACCTTTGGCGTCACCTTGAGCGACGAGCTGGTTAACGGCGCGGACACGGCCGCCTACCAGACTGACTATAGCTTTCAACTTAAGGATGTTGACGGTTATACGGTCTCTCTTGAGGGCATCACCATCGACGGCACTGCCTATACCAATTACAGACTGACTGATGGCACCTACACCATCCCCGGTGCGGATATTACCGGCGCTATCGTGATCAGCGCAAAGAAGGAAGAGATTCTCATGACGGAGACTACCGTCACCTTTGAAGGAAATTCGGGCGATGTGGTTGGCGGCACTACGCAGAAAGCTGAGCGGGACAAGGACTTCCTGTTCGAGATCAATAAGGATGAGGCTTACGACTACACCGTGATGCTGGGCGATGAGGAACTCAGACCCAATGCGGCGGGAAATTATGTCATTCCCGCTGGTAAGCTGTCCAAAGAGGGTGTGAAGGTTACCATCGAAAAGACCCCGCGTAGCGCGCTGACCGTTCATGTTTCTGAGTACCTGAAGCTTGGCAGCGGCACAGAGAGCAAGACCATGTGGCTCGTCACCGCCGCCGGCACGCTGGGCGAGGGAAAGGTTTTCGCCTATGATAAGATTCCCATGTTCTGGTCCGAAAAGTACGACGCCTACGCATGGCTTGTTATCACCGAGGGCTCTGAGACTTTGACCGAAGAGGCGGCCAGAGCGGAGATCAAAGAGGCCACGGCCGACAAGACGGAGGTCGCCTACAACTTCGATGTGAACATGACGAACGGCGTTGTGGACACCAACGACGCCCAGCTGGTGTACAACATGTACAACTTCTACTACAACGACTTTGCGACCGTCAGCATGGAGAAATTCCTCCGCGCCGACCTGAACGGCGACAAGTTGATCACCGTGACCGATGCGGCCGCTGTCGTTGACCACATCATGGGAAAGTAATTTCCCGACACTCTTCCCGGAGGGTATTCCTTCGGGAAGATCTGATCAAATCGGCTCGGCGGGGGGTGAAAAACCTTCCGCCGTTTCGGGCGTTTATCAGCCCTGTGGCCGGAAAGGATAGAATATGAAAAAAACGATCAGTATCTGTCTTCTGCTGGCGATTCTCTGCTCTCTTCTGACGCAGCCCGCCATGGCAGCGGAAACCTGCAGCATAACGCTTAAGTCCGGCGCACAGACTGAGTATACGACCGGCGTGGGCGGACAGCTTCAGATTTCTCTGGACAGCATCTTTGCCCACTCCGGCAGTGACAAGGTGAGTTATGCGCTGAAAAGCGGCACCAATGAGGGAAATAAAGCCACCTCTCCCCTTGCCAACGGGGTTTTCTATTTCACTTCACCGGTGGCAGGCGTCTATCACCCGGTTCTGGTAGCCTCCTGCGGCAGCGCAAGACTGGAACAGGAGCTTACGGTCACGGTGGAGGCCGGGGCAGAGGGGCTGCCCGTCCAGAACAGCTACGATGAGACGCCGGCGGATTCCGTCACCGTGTACGTGACCGTCTCCTCCGACGGCATCCCCCTTCGGGGCAACGATGCGGAGCAGACTGTGCTCTGCCATCTTCCCGTGACGGTGCCGTATTTCTCTCTGGAGGATTACGACATGATGGATTATTCCCGCTATCATACGGAAAACGGGCAGGGAAGCTATGTGGATGACGAAATCGTAGAGCGTCCCACGGCGCTGCATCTCTACATTTATCTTCTGGAGCGTTACTACCTGGGCGTGCCGGAAAAGGACTGCTGCACCGGCAAGTACAATCCTCTCTGCGAAGACGGAAATCAGGGCGTCCTCAATATGTACGATGACGCCTGCTATAATGACAGGATGAGCCCCCTGAATCTGACCGGCAGTGCGACCAGTATGTATATGTCGCAGTTCTGGGGTCACGATGAAAACCTGATGTATTTCCGCAACCACGTATATCCGCTGATGAGCCCCGGCTGGGGTTCTACGGCGGACTACATTCTCCTCTCGGACGGCGACACCATTGACGTTGCCATGTTCACCGACTGGAATTTCTATACCCACGGCGCTTTTGCCTGCTTTGGCAGCGGCACAAGTCCGGTGAATACCTTCACCGTGAATGCCGGTGGGCCACTGGACTTCTCCCTGCTGAAATTTTCCACCCAGTCCGTTTCGGACGGCGGGGACGAGTGCTTTGAGGAAATGGAGGGGCTGAATCTCCTCGTCCTGGATGAGAACCGGGATGTGACTGAGATTCCCGTAACGGTATCCCCCAAGGGAACACTTTCCTGCACATTCCCGAAGGGCGGCATCTATTATCTTTACGGTGAGGATCCGAACGCCGGTCTCCAGACCGGCAAGGATGCGGAATGGGCCAGTGTTGCGCCCGCCACGGCTATGGTGATTGTAGAGGGCAGCGTGCGCTTCGGTGACGTGACCGGGGACGGAAAGATTCAGGCAAATGACGCGGCCCTGGTTTACTCAATTGCCAACGGAAAAGTTACCCCCACCTTTGAGCAGCAGAAAGCGGCGGACGTGAACGGAGACGGAAAGATCCTGGCAAATGATGCCGCGCTGATATACAGCTATGCCAACGGAAAGATCAGTAAGTTCCCGGCAGAAGAAAAATAACAGTTCTCATCAAAAGGGCTGTCGCACGAAGCGGCAGCCCTTTGTAATATGGAGAACAGGCAATCGGTGATAACTGAAAAGGCTCCTTTTTCGGCCGTTGCTTTTACACAGCAGGAGTGTTATAATCAGGCATGTTTAGAGAATTATATGATAAAAATGTCTTATAAATATCTGAAACATACTTTATAATGCTTAATTTAGAGAATTATAGGAGATATCATGATTGGGCGAAAATACGAGCAGGGGGTTTTAGAAGATTGCCTGCTATCAGGGAGAGCGGAATTTCTGGTTGTGTATGGCAGGAGAAGGGTAGGGAAAACCTATCTGATAAAAGAGTACTTCAATAATTGTTTTGCTTTCTATACTACCGGCATGACCGAAACCGGCATGAAAGGGCAGATAAAAGCATTTAACCGGGCTCTGACGGAAGCCGGCGCTGAACCGGAGGTTCCAAAAGACTGGTTTGAAGCCTTTGCAAAGCTAAAGGCATTACTGCAGACAGAAAATGTAAAAAAAGACCCTGTATCCGGGAAAAAAGTGATTTTCCTTGACGAACTTCCCTGGATGGATACCCCAAGATCGGATTTTAAGAGCGCTCTTGAGTATTTCTGGAACAGTTGGGCCTCGGCACAGAATGATATCCTGCTGATCGTGTGCGGTTCGGCGACATCATGGATCATCGAAAATCTGCTTTATAATAAGGGAGGGTTTTATAATCGGATTACGAGAAGGATCCACCTTCAGCCATTTACATTAAGGGAATGCGAACTCCTTTATGAAGCAAACGGCATCCGGATGACACGGCACCAGGTCATTGAAAGTTATATGATTTTTGGCGGGATTCCCTACTATATCAACTGTTTTGACAGGCGGCTGAGCCTTGCACAGAACGTTGACCGGCTTTTGTTTCATGAAACCGGAGCTTTATATTATGAGGATGAAACCCTTCTTCAATCCCTGTTCAGACATCATGAGAAGCATGCGGCCATTTTAAAAGAAATTTCAAAGTGCAAGGGCGGGGTTACCCGTGTGGAACTTGCTTCCAAAAAAGAGATTGGGGACGGCGAACCGCTTACGAAGGCCCTCGGTGAACTTGAGCAGTGCGGTTTTATCAGGAAATACAAAAATTATTCCAAAAAAAAGCAGGGCTTTTATTTTCAGCTGATCGATCCTTTTATGATGTTCTCTTTCCGGTTTCTCATAAACAGGGAGCATAACAGCTGGATGGCATACGTAAATTCCCCCTCTTATTATTCGTGGGCCGGCCATGCATTTGAGCTTGTTGTGCTTATCCATAAGGAAGAGATAAAGAGGGAACTCGGGATTTCCGGTGTGGAAAGCAATGAATACGCTTTCAGAAGTTCAAAGTCTGAGCCCGGAGCTCAGATTGACCTGCTGATTGACAGAAAAGATGGCGTGATTAATCTCTGTGAAGCAAAATATTCGGAGAAACCATTCGTGATCGATCAGCAATATGCACAGGCTCTCAGGAACAAAGTGAATGTGTTTATTCATGAAACAAACTGCAGAAGTGCGGTCCATCTGACATTGATATCGGCGGCAGGCGTAAAACTGAATGAGTATTATGATACTGTACAGGTAGTACTTGATCAGGATGCGCTGTTCTGAGATACCGGAAAAAGAAACAAATTTTTCCCTTTGGGAAAAGGGCTGTCGCACGAAGCGCCCGCATAGCCAACAGGAAAAAATGCAGAGCAGTCTGGGCATTAATACTGGACCGTTTCGGTTATTTTCCGGTAAGAACAGGCGAATACCGGTTCCGGTTGAAAAAGAGATTTGAAACTGATAAGATAGGCTGACGGAGGTGGGATTATGAGACAGTTTTTGATAGCCGTACCGCTTTGCTTTCTCGGAGGATTTGTAGACTCCATCGGAGGAGGCGGCGGGCTGATCACCCTTCCGGCATTCATGCTGGCAGGGCTTCCGGCGCATCTTGCCATCGGGACAAACAAGATCCAGGCGTTCTTATGCAACTGCATGTCCACGGCGCGGATGTGGAAGAATAAAAAAATCGTGTTCCGTCTGGCAATCCCCACCGTGATCGCGGCATTTCTCGGTTCTGCCTGCGGCGCAAAGCTCAACACCCTGGTCAGCGACAGCGTTCTTTCTTATTTCATGCTGGTGGCGCTTCCGCTGATTGCCGTAGTGGTGTTTAATAAAAAGCTGTTTTCGGAAAATGACGGAGCGGCGCCTTCCATGAATGTCAAAACCGCCTCTGTGATGACCGCCATTTCCCTTGTGGTAGGGTTCTATGACGGATTCTATGGCCCCGGGACCGGAACCTTCCTTATTATCGGTTTCTGCGTACTCGCCCACCTTGGCGTGAGTTTTGCCAACGGCCATGCAAAGGTCGTGAACCTGGCCACAAGCATCGCCTCCATGATCGTGTATCTTCTGAACGGACAGTCCGTCATCTGGCTTGGCATCTGCGGCGGTCTTGCCGCCATGGCAGGAAGCTTCATCGGGTCCGGCCTCGTGCTGCAGAACGGAACAAAGATCGTCCGTCCCATCATCATTTTCGTGATCATCCTCCTGATGATAAAGATCATCACCGGATTCTGAAATGTGAAAAAGCAAAAGAAAGCCCCCGCCCGCCGAAAGGTGCAAAGAAAACCTCCGGCCACCCAAACACGCAAAAACCTCCGACCACCCAAACACGCAAAAAGTAACGGGCACCGCAACGGTGGCCGGGACTTTTTGAATCATCAGGCTTTGGCAGCCTTTTTGGCTTCTTTTTCTTTCTGCTTTTTGCGTTTGGCAAGTTCTTTCTCGGTATAGACAGCGCCCTTTATGATCTCCGTGATATAGATGCCGGAAACCTTGACCTTGCACTCGGTCATGACGGGCAGATGATTGAACACGCCGTTCTCACAGACGAGGTTCAGGATCTTCGGGCCGACCTTGGCTTTTACGACGCCGACCTTCAGCATCTTTCCCCAGGCAGGAGTCTGTTCATAGACGACTTTCGGAAGCGGAGCCTCCTTTAATTTCATTTTCTTCTTATCGATCACGAGGAGTGTCACGGTCTGGGTGGACGCCTCGATCATTTTCTGATTTTCCACCTGCTGACTCTGCATCTTGCGGCCGACAAAGTAGACCACGATGAGAAGAACCACAAGGACTGCGAGGATAATAAGAAGAACCTTACCTAATGTTGCCATAGTTACCTCCGGTTTTCGCGGATTTTTGCGTTGCGAACATATATTCTAACACGGTCCCACGAAAAAATCAAGAAAAAGCTTGACACACACTTGCGTTTTGTGCTATCCTATAGGTTGCTTTATCATGGCATCATGGGCGATTTATATAAGAATAATACTACGAATGGCGTGATAATGCAAGCAGAATGTTGGTGACACAACATATATAGGGAAGCGGGAAAAAGCGCTCAACAGATAGTGTTTTCCTGACTTTTCAGAGTATTAAAGGGGTGATTTATCTATGGATAAAAGCAGAATGCATGCGATCAGGGCAGGCAAGGGGATCAGAATGAGCTTTGCTGAGAACAAGCAGGTTCTGGAGATGCCGAACCTTATAGAAGTTCAGAAAGACTCCTATAACTGGTTCCTCACGGACGGACTTCGGGAAGCGTTTGAAGACATTTCCCCCATCCGGGACTTTGCCGAGCACTTAAGCCTTGAATTTGTGGATTATACGCTTTGCAGAGATGAAGTGAAGTACTCCATCGAGGAATGCAAAGAAAGAGATGCGACATACGCCGCACCCCTCAAGGTGAAAGTACGCCTCACAAACCTTGACAAGGACGAGATCAATGTCCATGAGATCTTCATGGGAGATCTTCCGCTGATGACAGATACCGGATCCTTCGTGATCAACGGCGCAGAGCGTGTTATCGTATCACAGCTCGTACGTTCTCCCGGTATCTATTATGAAAAGACCCATGACAAGATCGGCAAGGAACTCTATGCGTGCACCGTGATCCCGAACCGCGGCGCGTGGCTCGAGTACGAAACCGATTCCAACAACGTATTCTGGGTACGTGTGGACCGTACACGTAAAGTGCCGGTAACCGTGCTGATCCGGGCGCTTTTAGCTCCGGAGACAGGATTCAAGGGAACCAACAAGGAGATCATCGACATTTTCGGCGAGGAGCCGAAGATCCTCGACACCATCCCGAAGGATGCGTCCTGCACAGAGAAAGAGCCCCAGGGAAGCTATCAGAACGGCCTCCTCGAGCTCTATAAGAAGATCAGACCCGGCGAGCCGCTTTCCGTGGACAGCGCCCAGTCTCTCTTCAATTCCATGTTCTTTGACCCCCGCCGGTATGACCTGGCCAAGGTGGGCCGTTATAAATTCAATAAGAAGCTCAACTTCAGGTTCCGTCTTGAGGGCAAGACCCTTGCAGAGGACGTGATCGATGAGACCACCGGCGAAGTGATCGCAGAAGCCGGCACCACCGTTACCCGGGAGCTCGGACAGAAGATCCAGAACACCGGTATCGCTTATGTTACCGTAAAGGGACTGGCTACCGGCGAGAACGGCGAAGGCAGAAACGTCAAGGTTCTCAGTAACCGTATGGTCGACATCCGCGAGTTCGTTCCCTTCGATCTCGGCGATGCCATGCCGCAGGAGATGGTATACTATCCCGTGCTCATGAGCCTCATCGAGGAAGTGGGACTCGAGGATCAGAAGGCTTTCCGCATTGCCGTCAGAAAGAGCATGCAGCGCCTTGTTCCGAAGCACATCACCCGTGACGATATTTTAGCTTCTATTAACTATGCCCTTCATCTGGAAGAAGGTATCGGAAACGAGGACGATATCGACCACCTCGGAAACCGCCGGATCCGCGCCGTCGGCGAGCTCCTTCAGAACCAGTACCGGATCGGCCTTTCCAGAATGGAAAGAGTCGTGAGAGAGCGTATGTCCACGCAGGATATTGACGAGATCACACCCCAGTCTCTGATCAATATCAAGCCCGTGACAGCAGCCGTGAAAGAATTCTTCGGTTCTTCACAGCTTTCCCAGTTCATGGACCAGAACAACCCGCTTTCCGAAATGACCCACAAGCGTCGTCTTTCAGCCCTCGGCCCCGGCGGACTTTCCAGAGACCGTGCCGGATTCGAGGTACGAGACGTACATTATACGCACTACGGACGTATGTGCCCCATTGAGACCCCTGAAGGACCGAACATCGGTCTGATCAACTCCCTGGCTTCCTATGCAAGGATCAACGAGTACGGTTTCATCGAGGCGCCCTACCGCATCATTGATAAGACCAATCCCGACGATCCCGTCGTGACCGAGGAGATCGTTTACCTGACCGCCGATGAAGAGGACAACTACCATGTTGTACAGGCGAACGAGCCCCTCACAGAGGACGGCCGCTTTGCCAACAAGAACGTATCCGGCCGTTTCCGCGAGGCAACCACTGCTTTCTCAAGAAAACAGGCCGACCTCATGGATGTATCCCCGAAGATGCTTCTTTCCGTAGCTACCTCCATGATCCCGTTCCTCGAGAACGATGACCCGACCCGTGCCCTCATGGGATCCAACATGCAGCGTCAGGCCGTTCCCCTTATGAAGACCGAGGCAGCCGTCATCGGCACCGGTATCGACGAGAAGGTGGCCAAGGACTCCGGCGTCTGCGTTGTCGCCGAAGAGAGCGGAACCGTTACCGACCTTTCCGCCGACCACATCGTGATCAAACCCGCCAAGGGAGAGGAACACTACTATAAATTAACCAAGTTCATGCGCAGTAACCAGTCGAACTGCTACAACCAGACCCCCATCGTCAACGTGGGTGACAAGGTGAATGCAGGCGACATCATCGCAGACGGACCGTCCACCAGTAACGGTGAGCTCGCCCTCGGCAAGAACCCGCTCATCGGATTCATGACCTGGGAAGGCTACAACTACGAGGATGCTGTTCTTCTTTCAGAAAGACTTGTTCAGGACGATGTCTATACTTCCATCCATATGGAGGAGTACGAGTGTGAGGCACGTGACACCAAGCTCGGACCGGAAGAAATCACCAGAGACGTTCCCGGTGTCGGCGACGATGCCCTTAAGGACCTCGACGAGCGCGGCATCATCCGCATCGGCGCAGAAGTCAGAGCCGGTGACATCCTTGTCGGAAAAGTAACCCCCAAGGGAGAGACCGAACTCACCCCCGAGGAGAGACTTCTCCGCGCTATCTTCGGTGAGAAGGCCAGAGAGGTAAGAGACACCTCTCTGAAGGTTCCGCACGGCGCCTACGGCGTGGTGGTGGATGCCAAGGTATTCACCAGAGAGAACTCTGACGAGCTTTCTCCCGGAGTCAGCCAGTCCGTATGCATTTACATCGCTCAGAAACGTAAGATCGGTGTCGGCGACAAGATGGCCGGCCGTCACGGAAACAAGGGTGTTGTCTCCCGGGTTCTTCCTGTAGAGGATATGCCCTATCTTCCCAACGGACGTCCCCTGGATATCGTGCTGAACCCCCTCGGCGTTCCTTCCCGTATGAACATCGGACAGGTTCTTGAGCTCCACCTTTCCTTAGCCGCCAGGGCACTCGGATTCGACATCTCGACCCCCATCTTTGAGGGTGCCAACGAGAAGGACATCCAGGACTGCCTGGAGATGGCCAACGACTATGTAAATGGCCCCGGAAGCTATGCTGACAATGCCGATTACGACAAGAACGCATGGAAAGACTTCGAAGAGAAGTACAAAGATGTGCTGAAGCCCGACGTCATGGAGTATCTCGGCGACAACCTTTCTCACCGTGAACTCTGGAAGGGTGTTCCGATCAGCCGTGACGGAAAAGTACGTCTTCGTGACGGACGTACCGGCGAATTCTTCGATTCCCCGGTTTCCATCGGCCACATGCACTACTTAAAGCTCCACCATCTGGTAGACGATAAGATCCACGCCCGTTCCACCGGCCCCTATTCTCTCGTGACCCAGCAGCCCCTCGGCGGTAAAGCTCAGTTCGGCGGACAGCGTTTCGGAGAGATGGAAGTCTGGGCCCTCGAGGCATACGGCGCATCCTACACACTGCAGGAGATCCTGACCATGAAGTCCGATGACGTGGTAGGCCGGGTCAAGACCTATGAAGCCATCATCAAGGGCGAGAACATCCCGAAGCCGGGTACCCCCGAGTCCTTCAAGGTTCTGATCAAGGAACTCCAGGCTCTGGCGCTTGACGTAAGAGTATTAAAGGATGACGGTACCGAAGTCGAGCTCAAGGAGAGCCTTGACGACAACGAGACCAGCTTCAACAAGGTCGAGTCCGGCTATTCCTCCTACCGGAGAAATGAGGACCGCCGCGAGTTTGAGCGCGCCGGCTTCACCACGCAGGAGTGGAGCGACAAGGGAGAACTCGTAGACGTCGAGGAACCCGCAGATGATTCCTCCTACGGCATCGGCGATTCTTCCTACAGCATCGGCGAAGCCGATGCTGACGGGTACGACGTTGATGAGCGTGACGAAGGTGTTTATGAAGCAGAAGATGCTTCTTTTGATGAAGAATAAGGAGGGGTAAGATTATGCCGCAGGTACAGGATACATATGAGCCGCTGACATTTGATGCCATCAAGATCGGCCTTGCATCTCCTGAGAAGATCCTGGAGTGGTCTCACGGTGAGGTAACAAAGCCCGAGACCATCAACTACCGCACCTTAAAGCCCGAGAAAGACGGACTTTACTGCGAGAAGATCTTCGGACCCACAAAGGACTGGGAGTGCCATTGTGGAAAGTATAAAAAAGTAAGATATAAGGGCGTCGTCTGCGACCGGTGCGGTGTTGAGGTAACCAAAGCCGCCGTACGTCGTGAGCGTATGGGCCACATCAAGCTCGCAGCCCCCGTATCACATATCTGGTATTTCAAGGGGATCCCGAGCCGCATGGGTCTGATCCTCGATATCAGCCCCCGTACCCTTGAGAAGGTGCTCTATTTCGCCTCCTACATTGTTCTTGATCCCGGCGCTACCGGGCTCGAACGGCAGCAGGTACTCTCCGAGAAGGAATTCCGCGAGTATGAGGCGCAGTACGGAGAGGGATCTTTCCGTGCCGGCATGGGCGCAGAGTCCATCCTGGAGCTCTTAAAGGCCATCGATCTGGAGACCCTGTCCGAGGAGTTAAAGAAAGAACTCTTGGATTCCTCAGGCCAGAAGCGTTCAAGGATCGTAAAGCGTCTTGAGGTGGTAGAGGCATTCCGTCAGTCCGGCAACAAGCCCGAGTGGATGGTCATGACCGTGATCCCCGTGATCCCGCCGGATATCCGTCCCATGGTACAGCTCGACGGCGGACGTTTCGCAACCTCTGATCTGAACGACCTTTACCGGAGGATTATCAACCGTAACAACCGTCTGGCAAGACTCCTCGAGCTCGGTGCTCCCGAGATCATTGTCAGAAACGAGAAGAGAATGCTGCAGGAGGCAGTCGATGCCCTCATCGATAACGGCCGCCGCGGACGTCCTGTGACAGGCCCCGGCAACCGCGCCTTAAAGTCTCTTTCCGATATGTTAAAGGGAAAGCAGGGACGTTTCCGTCAGAACCTTCTCGGAAAACGTGTCGACTATTCCGGACGTTCCGTTATCGTCGTAGGTCCCGAATTAAAGATCTATCAGTGCGGTCTTCCGAAGGAGATGGCGATCGAGCTCTTCAAGCCCTTCGTTATGAAGGAGCTTGTTCAGAACGGCACCGCTCACAATATCAAAGCCGCCAAGAAGATGGTAGAGCGTCTCGAGCCGGGTGTATGGGACGTGCTCGAGGACGTGATCAAAGAGCATCCCGTTATGCTCAACCGTGCTCCTACACTGCACCGTCTGGGAATCCAGGCCTTTGAGCCCATCCTGGTAGAAGGTAAGGCAATCAAGCTGCATCCGCTCGTATGTACCGCGTTCAACGCCGACTTCGACGGAGACCAGATGGCCGTACACCTTCCGCTGACCGTAGAGGCGCAGGCAGAGTGCCGCTTCATGCTCCTTTCCCCGAACAACCTCTTAAAGCCCTCCGACGGAGGCGTGGTGGCTGTTCCTTCTCAGGATATGGTACTCGGTATCTACTACCTGACCCAGGAGAGAGAAGGCGCGAAGGGAGAAGGCTCCGTATTCAAGAACGTGAACGAAGCCATCCTTGCTTATGAAAACGGCGTGGTGACCCTGCACTCAAGAGTCCGCGTGAGAGTCCATAAAGACGAAAAGACCGCTGTCATCGAGACCACGGTCGGCCGCCTCATCTTCAACGAGATCATTCCGCAGGACCTCGGATTCGTAGACCGTTCCGTTCCCGGAAACGAGCTTCTTCCCGAGATCGACTTCCTCGTCAGGAAGGGCGGATTAAAGAAGATCCTGGAAAAGGTGATGAGCATCCACGGTCCGACACAGACCGCCATCGTGCTCGACGCCATCAAGGCGATGGGATACAAGTTCTCCACGAGAGCAGCCATGACCGTCTCCATCGACGATATGGTGGTTCCGAAAGAGAAAGCCCAGCTCATTGCCGATGCCCAGAAGACCGTTGACTCCATCGCCCGTGACAAGGCCCGTGGTCTGATTACGGAAGAGGAGCGTTATAAAGAAGTTATCGATACCTGGCGTGAGACCGATGACCAGCTTACCAAAGCGGTTATCTCCGGCCTTACCTATACTAATAACCTGAAGATGATGGCAGACTCCGGCGCCCGTGGATCTGACAAGCAGATCAAGCAGCTGGCAGGTATGCGAGGCCTCATGGCGGATACCACCGGACACACCATCGAGCTTCCCATCAAGTCAAACTTCCGTGAAGGACTGGATATCCTGGAGTACTTCATTTCCGCTCACGGTGCCCGTAAGGGACTTTCCGATACGGCTCTTCGTACCGCAGACTCCGGTTACCTGACCAGACGTCTTGTCGATGTTTCCCAGGACCTCATCATCCGCGAGGATGACTGCTCCGTCGGAAAAGACGAGATCCCGTGCCTGGAGATCAAGGCCTTCATGGACGGACAGGAGACCATCGAGGAGCTCAAAGAGCGTATCACCGGCCGGTTCATCGCCGAGAACATCATCGATCCCGACACGAAGGAACTGGTTGCCAAGGCCAATCACATGGTAACCTCTGCCATGGCCGGCAAAGTGGTGGCAGCTCTCGAGAAGATGGGCAGAAATTCCGTGAAGATCCGTACCGTCCTGACCTGCCGTTCCAAAGTCGGTGTCTGCGCAAAGTGCTACGGCGCCAACATGGCTACCACCAAGCCTGTACAGGTCGGTGAAGCAGTCGGTATCATCGCCGCACAGTCTATCGGTGAGCCCGGTACCCAGCTGACCATGCGTAACTTCCATACCGGCGGGGGTGCTTCGAACCAGGATATCACACAGGGTCTTCCCCGTGTCGAGGAGCTGTTTGAGGCCAGAAAGCCGAAGGGACTTGCGATCATTTCCGAGATCGCCGGAACCGTTACCCAGAAGGATACCAAGAAGAAGCGTGAGATCACCGTTACCGATTCCGAAGGCAACCAGAAGACCTATCTCATTCCTTACGGATCACGTCTTAAGGTCATGGACGGCCAGGTCATCGAGGCCGGTGATGAGATCACAGAGGGTTCCGTGAACCCGCATGATCTTCTCCGCATCAAGGGCGTTCGCGCCGTACAGGAGTACATGCTCCGTGAAGTACAGCGTGTATACCGCTTACAGGGTGTTGAGATCAACGACAAGCACATCGAGATGATCGTTCATCAGATGATGAAGAAGGTTCGTATCGAGGAGGCCGGAGATTCCGAATTCCTTCCCGGAACACAGGTTGACGTTCTCGACTTCATGGATAAGAACGAAGAACTTGTGGCAGAAGGCAAGCAGCCGGCAGAAGGCAAGACCGTAATGCTCGGTATCACGAAAGCATCCCTTGCCACCGATTCCTTCCTGTCCGCAGCCTCCTTCCAGGAGACCACCAAGGTGCTGACCGAAGCAGCCATCAACGGCCGCGTCGATCACCTGAACGGATTAAAGGAGAACGTGCTGATCGGAAAGCTGATCCCCGCAGGTACCGGCATGAAAGCCTATGCGGACGTCAAGCTCTCCAGTGATGAGCGTGAAAAAGCCTTCCGTGATGCAGAAGAGCGCAGAGAACGCGCTCAGAGAGCCCTCGAAGCCGAAGCCAGAAAGGCCGCTGAGGAAGAAGAGGATGCCGAAACCGAAGAAGCATCCGAGCTTCCCGTAGACGATGCCTTCGCCCAGGCCCTCGAAGCCGCCCTCGCATCCGACACAGAAGAATAAAAAAGGAAAAGTCGCGGGGTGGAACGTTTTAACGTTTCACCCCGCGACTGGCTAGAACAAAGAAACATCCATAACATGAGCTGCGTGAAACAACAATAACATGAGCCGCGTGAAACATCGAGCACGTGAAATACGACGCAGTCGTGTTTCACAGCGGAAATGTTTCACACGGCTCATGCCTTCCTTACACAGCGGAAATGTTTCACACGGCTCATGCCACCTTTTCCCATCGCAGAAGTTTCACCCTCCACCAAACATAAATCGTGTGAAACGTCGAAGATGTATCACACGATTTATGACAAAAAGCCTATGACAGATTTAACTTCCCGTACCTGGGCTGAGATCAGCCTTGAAAACATCCGATATAACTGCGAAACCATCCGCGCGACTCTCCCCGCCGGCACCCGCTTCTTAGGCGTTGTCAAAGCCGACGCTTACGGCCACGGAGCAGTTCGCGTCGCAGAAACCCTCGAACAGGCCGGCGCCGACTACCTTGCCATTGCCTGCCTCAGTGAGGCGCTCGAACTTCGGAAAGCCGGCATCCGGATGCCCATCCTCATCCTCGGCCATACCCCGGCAGAGTACGCAGAGGTGCTTGCCGACCATATGATCACGCAGTCGGTATCCGACCTCGGAAAAGCCCGCGCCTACAGCGAAGCCCTCACCGGAACTGGAAAAACCCTCACCGTCCATATCAAAGTCGATACCGGCATGAGCCGCCTCGGTTTTCTTGTGAGCGGAGACCACATGACAGAAAGTGTTTCCGCCATTGCCGAAGCCGCATCCCTGCCCGGCCTCCGTGCAGAAGGAATCTTCACGCACTTTGCCGTTTCGGACGAGCCCGGCGAGGAAAACCGTGAATACACCCTTGCACAGTTTGGTCTTTTCATGAGTGCGATCGAAAAGCTCGGGCAAAAAGGCATTACCTTCCCGATCCGCCACTGCGCCAATACCGGCGCCACCATTCATTATCCGGAGATGGCCCTCGATATGGTGCGTCCGGGACTCCTTCTCTACGGATACGGCGATGACACCGGCAATTTCCCGGTAAAGCCCTGCATGACGCTTAAGACCCGGGTGGCTGCGATCAAAGAATATGACGAAGGTACCACCGTAAGCTACGGCCGTCGCTTCACCGCAAAACGGCCCACCCGCGTTGCCGTCCTCTGCGCCGGCTATGCCGACGGCCTGCCGCGACTTTCCAGCGGAAAGTGCTCCTATCTCACAGAGCTTGGCCCCGCTCCGCAGGTCGGCTCGATCTGCATGGATATGTGCATGATCGACATCACGGATCTCCCCGCACCAACACACACAGAGGGCGTCGCTTCCCCGCGCGAGACGTCCGATTCAACACAAATAACGTCAGCGTTACCCCACATGGAACCAGCCATAACTCACATGGCGCCGCAGGCGCCATGCGTGCGGGAAGGTTCCGTCGTCGAGATCTTCGGCGAACACGCCCCCCTCACTGCACTCAGTGACGCCGCAATGACCATTCCCTATGAGCTCCTCTGCGCCGTCAGTAAGCGCGTCCCGCGGATCTACACCTCAGATCCCGCTTAAACAACTAAGCTTCTCATACAAAGAGGACAGTACCCGATATTCCGGGAGCTGTCCACTCTTTTTATTCATTTGGTAGGTAGAGATTTTGATTTTTCGATTTTGTACCTACGGCGGTAGGTAGAGATTTTAAATTTTCGATTTTGTACCTACATTGGTAGGTAGAGATTTTGATTTTTTGATTTTCTACCTACATTTGGTAGGTAGAGATTTTGATTTTTTGATTTTCTACCTACATTGGTAGGTAGAGATTTTGTTTTTTCGATTTTCTACCTACATTTGGTAGGTAGAGATTTGAATTTTTCAATTTTATACCTACATTCGTAGGTAGAGATTTGAATTTTTCAATTTTATACCTACATTGGTAGGCAGAGATTTTAAATTTTTGATTTTCTACCTACAGCGACTGAGAGTTAAAGGATGTATGTGGGATTCTTCATTCTTTCAATCTGAAATCAGGGTGAGGGCAAGACGAAGAACCGCCTTCTTGTTCCGTAAAGCCGCCTGCTCACACCGCCTTGTCCCGGAAAGACGGGAGAAATCCGGATTTTTAAATTCTCTACTGTCTCTGATTTTTAAAGACAGTAGAGATTTCGTTTTTTTCGATTTTCTACTGTCTTATTGGAAGGGAAAGACAGTAGAGATTCCCAATTTTTCAATTTTCTCCCGTCTTTTGAGGCATAGGAACAGTAGAGATTTTGATTTTTCGATTTTCTCCCGTCTTTGCTGCCTGAAAAGACGGGAGAAATCCGGGATTTTTCAAATCTCTACTGTCTTTCAAAACGGCAGACAGTAGAGATTTCGTTTTTTTCGATTTTCTACTGTCTTTGAAGAAGGGATAGGTTCCGATTATTCTGCGTAGGGATTTCCGAGGTCCTCCCCCAGGTCGCAGGTAAAGAGGAACCGGACCGTGTCCCCGTCCGAAAGACGGTAGGCCGAGGAGCCGAATCCCGGGAATTCCCCGTTCACCGAATACATCCAGCCGCTTAAGGCGCCGGCGTCAAATTCATAGAGATTATTGATCCCCTCGATGTACATGGAATGGTAGAGCGGAGACTCCGAATACTCCAGGTGGATCCTGTCATGGAGTGCGGCTTTTAAGAGAACATCAAAGGCGCTTTCTCCCTCCGAAAAATGCACCGTTGTGGGCGGAAGGATGATCCCGTCCTCGGGGACAAGCTCCACCTTCTCCGGATCAAGGTCAGAAAGATGCGAAAGAAGATTCCCGCACTCCACGGAGAGTGTACAGGAGTACGGGCCTTCCCCGATCTCCCCGTCCCGCTTTTTTCCGCAGCCGGAGAGCAGGAGGATAAAGGAAAGAACGAGAGCAGAGATCTTCGTGATTTTGCGGAAAACCCTGTATTTCATCATGATACGTCACCTCACTTCCTGTCCCGGAAATCAAAGAGCGGAGGCAGCCGGTTTTCCCGCCGCCAGAGCGCTGCGAGAGCGAGTTTTCCCTGATCGGTGGCGATGGCATCGGCTTCCGGCCTTTCCTTCACGTGCAGGAAACTTCCGTCGGAGAGTTCATAGGTGAGGAGATTATCAACGGCACTTTTTCCATCCTTCACAAAGTATTTTCCGGAAGGATTCTGTCCGAGCGAGCAGATGGCGATGACGACCTGCGCGCAGCTCTCCGCATTTTCCACGCCGCAGGACGAAAATCCGCCGTCCTTTTCCTGGAGAAGACGGAGGGCACTTTCGGCCCGCATGACGGAAAACCGGACCTCGCGGTCAGACCGGTAGCGGGAAAGTGCCGTAAGGGCCATGGCCGTGATGTCGGGGTCGGCGATGCCGGTTCCCTCCATGTTCCAGCCGCCGCCCGGAAGTTCGCGTCGGAGGATCTCCTCCACATAGCGATCCCGCGCAGTGCAGGGATACTCCCGGGAGTCCACAGCCAGAAGCGCCCAGATGGGGCCGTTGATTCCCTGCTTAACGACCGCGTCAAAATCAGAAAGCGGCGCGAGAATGTCATATCCCGCGATATCCCGGGGATCAAGCCCGAGCGCCGATACGGCGAGCACGGCTTTGGAATACTCGGTGTACTTCCGTTTATGGAGCACGCCGTCCTGCTCCCGGAGCGTATTTTCGAGCTCCGAAAGATAGGACTCCCGGAGTTCCTCCCCGCATCCGGCCTCGCCCCGGGCGGCGGCGATCACCTGCCAGGCCGGGTCGGCCAGGGACGGGAAGGAGAATGCAAAAAGCACGCAAAAGAAGGCAGCCGCCCGTGCGGCCGCCCTTCCTATATTTTGATCAGTCAGATGTCTGAACCATTTTCGTAACATACGTCCACTTCACCGTTTTTCCTTTTTCAACTTCATAATCGCCTGCCGGAACATTCGGATACTTTCCTCCGACAGAATACATCCAACCGCTCTGCTCGCCGCAGTCAAACTCGGAAAGACCGTTGATTCCGCTGACATAATTGCTGTCGCCGTCAAGATCCCAGCCCTTGTCCTCGCACAGCATGGAGAGAAGATCATAGGCCGTATAGGAATCGCCTTCCTCAAGCGTATAGGATTTGGAACCGGAGAAGGAGACTTTCTTTCCGTCGGTGGTGGTCGCGTTCGCGCTCAGGGAAATACTCACTTTTCCCTTCGAAGAGGTGGTGCCTGCGGAACCGCCGGAAAAAACACGGTCACTTCCGACCGAGGTGGATCCGGTCGAAGCCGCCGTGGTGACGACGGAAGTCGCTGCGGTGGCTGCTGCCTTTGCGGCCGCTTCTGCCTCGGCAGCTTTCTGTGCCGCGGCGTAGACGATTCCCGCTGCGGTCTGCGGAATGCTCTCGATCCATGCGCCGTTTTCATCCACGGTGTAGCCGTCCGGAGTCACCGTGCCGAGCAGGCAGGCGCCCATCGACCCGTTGGAATCGGGGATGAGATAATACCATTTTCCGCCAACCTGCTGCCATCCGGTCAGCATCTTGCCGGCGGCGTCAAAGAGGAACCAGGCATTCTTCGGCTGTACCTCTGTGGCAAAGGGATTCTGAATAAAAGCCCAGCAGTTTCTGAGCGGTTCCTGGATCCGATACAGCCAGACGCCGTTTTCGTCCTTCGACCAGGTGCCGCCGGAAACGGGAGATTCCTGTGTGCCGAGAGTTGTCACGGCGCCGGAGAGCGGTGACAGGCCGCCGCCGTAGGCGGATAATCCCGCAACAGAGCCGAACCCTGAATTTGAACTCTTTGAAGTTTTTGAGGATGTCTCTTTTGACGGTTCTTCCTTCTTCTCCGGTTCCTTTTCGGGTTCTTCGGCCTTCTTTACGGTCACCGTTGCGTAAGGACTTACAATGTAATACCCGTTTTCGTCGGTATATGACGCGGTAAGATCATAGGTCCCGGCGGGGAGGTCGGAAAGAGTGACTTTTCCGTCGGCATCGCAGGTGTATTTCATGGTCAGTTTATCGTTTTCCGCAAATACCCTGGCCGGGATCGGAGAGAAGACCGGATTCCAGTCGGCATCATATTCCTGCTTTTTCACAGTGACGGTCGGGGCTTCCTTAGTGGTCCCGCTGTAATCCGCCGCATCGAAAACGGCGTAAGCAGAGGTATTCCAGTCATAGATAAAGAAGAACACATCGTCGCCGGCAGCCACCGGATCCGTGATGGTCCACGCCATGGTTTCCCGGTTTACATAATATCCGAATCCGGGATCAGTGTCCGTGCTTCCGAACAGTGCTTTGAGGCTGTATCCATATTCTGTATTTTCAATAGTAAGCACTTCATTGATCGCCGCAGCGTTTTCCGAGATCTCTTCGGCGCTCGGATCGTGCCCGAGGATCCGGTAGCCCACCGCCTCGGTCAGGACATCGGCCAGCGTAACGGTGTCAAAAGTGTCGGTGACTCCGGTGAGCACATGGGAGGAACCTTTTGCAACGCAGAGTTCTGTCCGCTTCACAAGGTCCTCCGTGGTCGAAGCGTTCTTCGCTTCCGCGACCCTTGCGGTGACTTTCACCGAAGAACCGTCATTTTTCTGATAGACGGAGCTTTCCCTCAGCATTTCGTAGATGCTCTTTCCGGCGGCGTATTCCCCGAGCGGGATGGAGCACTGCTGGGTGGCAGAGGCATTGACCTTTCCGTTATACAGGAATCCTTTATTGGAAGGGTCCGCATCGCTGTAGTGATGCTCGATCATATAGCGGATATCCTGCGCGGTGAGATTTCCGCAGACAGACAGATAATCCGCATAACAGCCGAAGGAGTTTCCGTTCATAGATGCAGTCATGTACGAAAGTGCTTTTTCCGCTTTCGCCGCATTCGGGAAACTGATTCCAAGCATGCGGCAGGCGCTCATGCACCAGCTGGTGCTGTCCGGGTCGGTTCCAAAGGCATTGGAAAAAATCCCGTCCTCATTCTGATACTGACTGAGGAAATCCGCCGCTTTCTGGGGCACCTCTGCTCCGACAATTGCCAGCGCCTGGAGAACGGTGGCCTGGGTGGAAGCCGTTGCAGTGTCGGCTTTGGTTTTCAACCGGTTCCGGTATCCGCCGTCTTCCCCGATGCAGGAACACATATATTCCACCAGATCGAGGTTATCCACATAGTAGTCGCCGGGGTTTACGCCATCATTTGTCATGGCAATGAGAAACTTGGCGAGGACCTGGATGCCGAGATTTTTGTAATCGACCGCGCTGTAGTCGGTTTCCGTGACCTTGGAAAGCCCAAGGGATTTGGCGGCCAGCATGTTCCAGTAGGTGGTCACATTGGTTTTGGAGGTGTTTTTGATGCCGGTCCCTTCAAATTTTGCTTTCATATCCGCCGTGACGGTTTCAATGTCGGGCACAGCGGCAGCCCCGGTCAGCACGGCTTCGTCGGCTGCGGCAACCTCCATAGCATCTTCTGCCGGTCGGGCAGTTTCCTCTGATCCCTGATTTTCTGTAAGAGAAATCACTTCTGTTTCAGTGACTTCGGCGACTTCCTCTGCCGGGAGGATTTCGTCATAAATTTCTGCGGTTTCACAGATTTCCGTGTCCGCATAGGCGCTTCCTCCGAATACCCCGGTCCCGAAAAGGGTACAAAGAAGAAGCCAGGCCATCATTTTTCTGATTTTTTTCATACTTTACCTCATTTCCCTCATAGAGTTTAAATGAACATGCTACTAAACAGAGCATTCAATCCCCCGGGACTGGTGCTCTGTCCGAAAAGGCCGGATGCAGGGCGGCTCTTCATGAAAGCCGCCCTTTGTCCAAAACAAATAAGGAGTGCTGTGTTTACGTGACCACAAACTTCGCCTGCGCCGCTTCGCCGCTTGCCTCGGCTCAGTTTTGCAGCAAATAAAACCGGGCCCCTGAGAAAGGACCCGGTTAAAAATTCGTGATCATCAATTGCTCAGGAAAGCTAAAGCAATGACCGTACATGAGAATATCCTGACTTGCGCTATGTGATCCGGAATCTCCCGCTTCCTCATCACGCGTTCGCTCCTGCCTTCCCGGTTTCCCAGTGGTGACTTTCGTCTGCGGTTTCCCGCTTCAGAGCTCGCTCACGCTTACAGTACCATTTCTGTGTGGGGATTTGCACCCCGTTCCTCTTGCATCTGGCCTTGGCCGATGCCACATCTACGGTTCTATATTCAGTTTTCAATTGCGATGAAAACCTTCCGTCGCTTAAACACTATCTTTATTCTAACCGCCGATTAAAAAAAGTCAAGCATTTTTTCCGGCGGTGCCTTCCTAAAAATGTGAAGAAAACGAGTGAAGTAGTGAAGTAAACAGCGAAGTAGAGTGAAGTTTTGAGTGAAGTAGAGTGAAGTAAACAGTGAAGTGGAGTGAAGTTTTGAGTGAAGCGGAGTGAAGTTTTACTTTACAACTTCACGGTTTCTTCGTATAATGAAGGAAATTCTAAAGGAAACGGGGAAGAACTATGCAAATTGATGAAATCGTTAGCGAAGCATATCTGGAAAGCAAAACCGTTGAATATAAGGGAATCATCGAGGAAGGAAACGGAAAAGAGGTGGGCTGGCTGAAAACCCTGGTCGCATTTGCCAATACCGAAGGCGGAACGATGTACGTCGGGGTGGAAGATAAAACCCACAAGATCGTAGCGCTCGATCAGAAGCTGGCCGACAGGATCATCCTGATGATTCACCGCCAGATCCGGGATCGTATCGAACCGGTGATCGACTACGATGTATCCGGAATCGTGATCAGGGAGGCTGCCGTACCGAGATATGTAATAAAGATTGAAGTAAAAGCCAATAAAAATCTTCCGGTCGCTCTTCATGACAACGGGATGCTGGGAATATATGTCCGTAACTACGGACGGACAGATCTGGCCACCCAGGAACAGATCCGGGATATGGTGCTGATGAGTGAGAACACACCGTTTGACACGGCTTTCTGTGAAGAAGATTATCACGAAGAAGACTATCAGACCTTCCTTCACCTTGCCGCTTCCAAAGGGACTCCGGTAAGCGAAAAGCAGATGATTTCAAAAGGAATCATCTCCGGAGAGAAAAAAATGTCCCGGGGGGCCCTGCTGTTTAAGGATTCCTGCACCGATCCGCGGACGAAGATCGTCATGACCGTCTGGCCGGGAGAAACAAAAGGCGGAGATGTCATCAACGCTTCGGAAGAATACGAAGGGAATCTTCTTGAGGGAATTGAAAAGGCGCTGTCTTTTGTGAGAAGCCATTCAGTAAACGGATACAGAAAAGAGGCCGATACGAGAGTCGATTATTTCTCGTATCCCGAAAGATCTGTCACGGAAGGCATTGTCAATGCGGTCGGTCACCGGAATTATTATATTCAGGGAAGTCAGATCGAGGTCAACATTTTTATGGACCGGCTGGAGATCACATCTCCGGGGTCGCTTCTCGGAGTGAGAGAACTGCATGAGGAAAAAAATATTGCTTCGATCGTTCCCAGAAGAAGAAATGACGTGATCTGCGATATGCTGGAAATCTGCAGATACATGGAAGAAAAAGGATCCGGTTTTGACAAAATAGAGTCCGATTATGCGCCATACGGGGATCGGTTTCAGCCCTACATATCGGCAGATGCCTTTTCCTTCACCTTAACACTGCCGGATCTGACCCGGGCAAACGGCGTTATATCCAGAACCGAAGAAGCTCCCGAGATTCATGTCAATGCAGCATTAGAGGGAAAAAACGACCGGAAGATCCTGTCCTATTGCTATCATACCCCGCGGACGATCCGCGAGATCGCAGAGTATCTCGGCGTCACTACCTCCACCTATTTCCGGAAAGAAGTGATCGCACGGCTGATTACCGCCGGGCTCCTTGCGGAAACCGCTGTCGGGAACAAAAAGAAACTGGCCGCCAATAAAGAAAAGGTGTTTTTGATGTAAAAGCAGTTCACTACCCGGGAAGTCTGATGTTTTTGGTTTCTGCCATACTCTGTGGTCCCGGCCAGGAGGATGTGAAACAGCACAATTTGCCTGATTTCACATCCTCTTTGAAAATACGAGGGATGTGAAAGCGTCTGAAAAACGGGTTTTCACATCCTTTTTGGGGGTCTGAAGGGGGCAAAAAGGATGTGAACATGTCCGAAAACAGTGGTTTCACATCCTTTTCCGAGAAAAAAACGCGAAAAAAGGATGTGAAACCGCCTCATCTGGCTAGTTTCACATCCCTGCCTAAAATGTGGAGGATGTGAAAACGTCGGATTTCCCTGATTTCACATCCCTCTCATGAAAACTTCCGGTTAATGCCTCTGCTGCCGGACGGTTTCTGTCTCGCAGACTCCCGGGGGCGTCTGGTCAATGTGTGGCATGTAACAATAGGAGGCTGCCTGTTGCGAATGGAAACCGAAATCTGTAGAAAAATCCCCGGAAGTGTGGTAAACTCACATTTAACGGATGCTGCGCCCGGAATGCGCGGGCGGCATCGAAATCAAACGGAAAAGAGGAATTCTTCCATGAAAATTCTCGTAACCGGCGGCGCCGGATTTATCGGATCCAACTTTGTATATCTTCTGCTCGACGAGAGGCCGGACTGGAAAGTGGTATGCGTGGATGCACTCACCTACGCGGCCAACATCCACACCCTGAACGATGCGATGAAGAACCCGAACTTCACGTTCTATAAAGAGGATATCCGCAACCGCGACGGTATTTTTGCAATATTTGAAAAAGAACATCCCGATGTGGTGGTCAACTTTGCGGCGGAGAGCCATGTAGACCGTTCCATCGAAAATCCCGGCATCTTCCTGGAGACCAATATTCTCGGCACCCAGGTGATGATGGATGCCTGCCGCAAATACGGCGTGGAGCGGTTCCATCAGGTGGGTACCGACGAAGTATACGGCGATCTTCCCTTAGACCGTCCGGATCTCTTCTTCCATGAAGACACCCCCATCCACACAAGTTCCCCGTACAGTACAAGTAAAGCATCGGCAGATCTTCTTGCGATGGCCTACCATCGGACCTACGGCCTTCCCGTGACGGTATCCCGCTGCTCCAATAACTATGGCCCCTACCAGTTCCCGGAGAAGCTCATTCCCTTAATGATCAACAACGCCTCCCAGGATAAGCCCCTTCCCGTATACGGCGAGGGATTAAACGTGAGAGACTGGCTGTATGTCAAGGATCACTGCTACGGAATCCTTGCGGTCATTGAAAAAGGAAAAGTGGGAGAGGTCTATAACCTCGGCGGACATAACGAGAAAGCCAATATCGATATTGTAAAGATTATATTGAAAGAGCTCGGAAAGCCCGAAAGCCTGATCACCTACGTGACCGACCGGAAAGGACACGATCAGCGCTACGCGATCGATCCCAGTAAGGCCAACAGAGAACTTGGCTGGGGACCGACCACCATGTTCAAAGACGGCATCAAGCTGACCATCCAGTGGTACAAAGATCACATGGACTGGATGCAGGAATGTACCTCCGGCCAGTACATGAAGTACTACGAGGAAATGTACGGAAACCGCTGATCAGACATACCGGCGGATCTTCACAAAAAGGCGGCCCTTCCGGCTCTCGGCTTCGAAACCGTCATAAATAAATTTGCCATACCCCCGGACGGAGATCTTTGCTCCCTCCGGGATTTTTTTGGAAAGATTTCCGGCGATCCGGCCGTCGACCATCACCTTTTCCCCGGAGATAAGACCGGCTGCCTCGCTCCGGGACACCCGCCAAACCGCGGCGACCAGGGCATCAAGGCGCTCGGAAGCCACATTGATCCGTTCTTCGGAAAATTCCGGGCGGAAATCGCAGGCAGAAAGCGGGACCTCCTCCCCGAGGACCTCCGTATGCCGGATGCGGGTCAGTTCGGAAAGAATGAGCTCGGAAAGCGCCTTCTCGCAGAAAATAAAAGCCGACCGGTCCTCTTTCCTCAGGCAGATGTCGCCGATCCGTTCCCGCTCGATCGAAAGGTGCATGAGCGCGCCGAGCACGTCGCGGTGCGAAAGCTCATCGGAAAACTTCCGGTTTAGAGGACGGAACCGGAGGCAGGCGATGAGAGAAGCGGTGACTTCCTCCGGATCCTCGTACGAAGCGTTCCAGATGGCCATCTGCCGCCCGGCCTCCGGGTAGCCGCCGGAAAGAAAGAACGATCCGGAAAAATCATGCGACACAGCATAGAGATCCGCGATCTCCGCCTCACTCAGAAAGCCCGTGTGTTTTGTAATGTCACGGGAGGAGGCGATCCTGTCGATATCCTTAAACTTTGCAATAAGTAAATTGTCCATAGAAGAATCGGAAAGACTGTGCTATAGTGAAACTGAAGTAAGTTATCTTTTTTGGCAAGTCTCTGCCAGGCGGGGATTCAAACGGTCCCCCCGAATGGCCAATCCGCAGAGGACAGAGACTTCCCGGAATCAACTATCAGAAATTATATCTCGAAACACTTAGGAGAAAAAGAAGTAAATGAAAAAAATCACAGCCCTGACCCTGGCCCTCCTCCTGATCCTGTCACTTTCCGCCTGCAACAAGGCGGCACCAGCATCCACGGATGCCGCTGCTGCGACGGAAACAGCGGCAGCAGCTCTTTCCACATCGGAAGCTCCCGATGCAGAGCTGACACCGCCGACCGAAGCAGAGCAGCCCTGGACCGAGCCCGCGGTTGCCCAGCCGGCAGAACCGGAGGCAGATCACCTTCACCCCTTCCTCCTCACCGACACCCGGGGCTATCTGCATCCGGAAACCTATGATCAGGTGATCAGCATGGTGACGACCAAAGTCCGTCTGCCCGAAGAAGAGGAAGCCAGGTATCCGGAACTTGCCAGAGCATTTGCGGACTACAATAAAGAACTCACCGATCAGGCCGACACCAGCTGGCAGGAACTCTACAGGATCTTCACCACCATGCTCGAGGACAAATCCTGGGAGACCTACGGAAATGACGGCGTGCTCCTTTCCCAGGAGGACTACGCAGCCTGCGTGCGGGCCGACAGCAAAGTGGTAAGCCTTCTCACCAGCGGCTACTCCTGGTGGGGCGGTGCGCACGGAGACTACTACTTCTCCGGCGTGAACTTTGACACCGAAACCGGAAAGAAACTGGCGCTTACCGATCTCGTGAAGGACACCGATGCCTTCGCCCGTCTTGTGGACAAGGATATCCGGAAGCAACTGCCGGAAGACTATGACGATCTGTTTGAAAAGCCCTATGACTACTTAAAGGGCATCGACCTGTCCGAGCCGGGCGCGGTCGGATTTACCGTAGACAATGAGGGCGTGACCCTCTATTTCAGCCCCTACGCCATCGGATGGTATGCCCTCGGTGCCCGGAAATCGAAAGTGTACTTCGCGGATGCTCCGGAGCTTTTCCATAAGAAATACACGGCAGGCACGGAAAACTATGTCCTTCCCGTGATCGAGTACTTCCCCGAAACGGTGGATGCGGACGGCGACGGAACCCGTGAACCGGTGAATGTGGTTCCGCGGATTGCCGATGACGAAAACGGCATGGTAGTCTATGACATCACCTGCGGCAGCCGCAAAGTAACGATGGAAGAAGCCGGCTATTCCGAAGACAGCTTCCTTGTCTGCGTGGACGGAAACTACTATCTGTATGTTTTCCTCCGGGTGGAAAATGATTACACCCTGTTCAGGGTGCTCGACCTTCGTACCATGGGATACCTGGAGGATGAGGCGGAGCTTTGTTCCTTCGGGCTCGGATTTGACCGCGCTCTATATAGCAGTTCTGAAAACACTGACCTCACCTGGCGTTCGTACTGGCCGGAACCCCAGTTTACAGATCCCGGACAGTTTACGCTGGAGGAATGGACCGATCTCCTTTCCACGATCACCGGAAGCCGCGCCTATCACACCGGTCCGGACGGAGCCCCCGTCCCCGAAAGCGAATGGTGCGACATCTCCGGCAACACGGTGATCCTCGTCCGGGAAGACGTGACCTGTGAGAAGGTCAGCCCGGACGGAACCAAAGAAAAAGACGTCATTCTGGCAGCCGGCACGGCCCTCCGGTTCCTTCGCACCGACAAGGAATCCTATGTGGATGTCCAGACCGTCGAGCGTTCCATGGTGACCTCCTTCGGAGAAGACGACTGGAAATACTACTATGTGGAAGAGATGCCGGCCCCGGATCTTACCGCGCCGATCTACCGCATCGCCGTGGATACCTCCGACTGGCCCCGCAAAGTAAACGGCCGCGACTTCACGGAAATGCTCGAGGGCATGCAGTTCGCGGGATAACATCGCCCGACAAGATCTGCGAACCCTCCGCCCGGCAGGATCTGCGAACCCTCCGCCCAACATGATCTGCGAATCCTCCACCCGACATGATCTGCGGACATGATCTGCGTGAAACGTCGGTTTTGTGAAACGGCGCAGCTGTTTCACAAAACCGATGTTTCACACAGATCATGCCCCCCGCATAGAAACAAATAAAAACACCCCGTGATCCACGGGGTGTTTTTGCATAAAAGCAAGTCGCTCTTTACCGGTTCTTAAGCTCCTCGACCATCTTCGCGATCTCGGGCTTATAATCCTCCATGACCTCTGCCCAGTCATCCTCATAATCATAGCAGATATCATAAATATCCTGGCAGGCATTGATCCGTTCCACATATCCTTCGAGCATCTTGAAATCGTTCTCATAGCAGTGGAAACTGTTGGCGCGGTGCGTGTAGGTCCCCATTTCAAGGCCGAGCGCATCGGCAAACCGCTTCTGCAGCTCGATCAGGGCAAACGCGTTCATGAAATTCGCCTTGCAGGCATCATTCGAACGGAAAAGGACCTTGCAGTGCAGTTTTCCGTCCCGGACAAAATACTGCAGATGCTGCATACAGGCGGGATCCTCAGAACCGATATCCTCATTGGTCCGGATGCACATCACGGCCCGGCGGGAGCTCGGGCTTCTCTTAAGTTCATCAATGACAAACTGAATCTGATCCCCCATCCGCTGATGATAGGTGTAGGTCCAGTTTCCTTTCTCCACCTCAAAATCCAGGATTCCGTCCAGCATCTCCTGCCGGTACTGCTCCAGTTCTCTCGGTCCTCCGATAAAAAGCTTTGAAATTCTCGGCTCACAGAGAGGCTCCTCCACGCACATGGTCATGGATACCTCTTTCTGCGTTGTTTTCCAGTCAGCGCAATCGGCGATCTCGCCGTGCTCCCAAAGTTCCTTAAGCGCTTTATGATACGTTTCCGGAAGTGATCTTCCGCGAACCAGTACTTCGTACATGATAGCCCCTCCTGTCTGTAAAGTTACCGCGGAACTTGCGTGCCCCGCAGCCCTTCTTCAAAATCTTATCATACCATGCATTTTCCCTTTAGGAAAGAAGATTCCGATAATTTTTGTCACACTTCCTGTCACACCCGGGCCGGTGTACCATAGCCGATCCGTCAGCCCCGGGCGGTCTTCCCGATCTTTTTCGGGAAGAGGAACCGGTTATAGAGCGAATGCAGCAGAAGATTCAGCAGCCAGGCAAACGGATAGCAGCTGCAGACAAAAAGGAACTCCTGCGTGATCGTCCATCCCACGTTGAGGTAGATCTGCCGGAGCACCACCATGCAGGAAATGTGCATGATCGTGGAAGCTTTGGAGTCCCCGTACCCGCGGAACTTTCCGGCGAGCACGGCAGAAAGCGCGTTGAACGGCTGGAACGGGAGCATGGAAAGAAAGATCAGGCTGCCGTAGCGGAGCACGTCGGCGTCACTGTTAAAAAGACGGATGATCGGAACGCGCAGGAAAATCAGCAGAAGGTCAAGCCCTGCGGCCACGGCAAACGTGAAGAAAAACGTAAACCGGAATCCTGCTCTGGCCCGGTCCTCCTTCTTCGCGCCGAGATTCTGGCTGATAAAGGTCGAGATCGCGGCGGCAAAGCTGTTTATCGGAATAAAGGCGAAGCCCTCGATCTTTGCGTGGATGCCGTTTCCGCCGGTCGCGTACTTGCCGAAAGCGTTGACCTTTGAGAGGATCAGCACATTTGCGACTGCGATCACGGAGTTCTGTATACCGGACGGGATACCGTAACGGATTATCTCCCACAGGAGAGCTTTGTCGACGCAGAGCTTTTTCACTTCAACGGTGTAGACGTGCCCTTTTTTCATAAGATGAACGAAGCACAGTACCACGCTCGCCGCCTGCGAAATGGCAGTTGCAAAAGCGGCAGACCATACGCCGAAGCGGAATACGCCGACGAACAAAAGGTCAAGTCCGATG
>JAZUHZ010000295.1:0-5217 GCA_045642005.1 Candidatus Avilachnospira sp. | reverse complement strand
CTGCCGGCTGGGTCTATAATGTGCATTATTATCAGAAGATCAATATCTGGAAAGAAACCAGTGAAATCAACATAGACAGCTGGGAAGGTCTGGAAACGGCGGGGGAGAACATCAGGGTTTACTGAGAACAATCCCTTTTCCGGAGAACCGCATAGATATGTTCAGAAAGTATTTATTATAGGAGGAAAACAGATGCAAATTACAAGTGAAATGAAAGAACGGGCTGTAAAGGCTTCTTCCGCTGAAGAACTCAGAAAGATCGCGGCAGAATATGATATCATGCTTTCTGATGAGGAGGCAGAAAAATTCCTGGCTTTTACACGCGACGGAGAACTGTCTGATGAGGAACTCGAGTGCGTGGCCGGAGGAAAAGGCGAAAAACCAAAGCCTGTACCCAAATATCATACCGGTCAGAAGCTTTGGATCGGTTACCCGTCAACAAAGAACTATCTTGGTATTGAAGTCCTCTGGATTGAGTTTTATATGGATGATCCTGATGCCGGCTGGAGATATTATGTCCGGAATGAATACGGTATTGAGGAGAGTTACTATCTTGATACACACCACTATGTGAAAACCTACAAACCGAAAGAATGGGAAGACGACAAATTATCAATTTGAGTGGCATGAAAAAACATGTTTTGCCCCAAATGTCATAAGATTATTCAGAAGGAGATACATAAATGGATATCAGCAATGAAATGATTAAAAAAGCAAAATCCACCGCTTCCGTGGAGGAACTGATCCGGCTGGCTGCTGAAGAAGGTATTGAGCTTTCTGCAGATGAAGCCAAGCAGTATTTTGATTTTCTGCATTCTTCGGGAGCTCTTACCGATGAAGAACTGGAAAATGTTTCCGGAGGCAAGGGTGAACTGAAACCGAAATATAAGGCCGGTCAGAGAGTCAAGTTTGATGATCCGAGAAGTACTGTCCGCTATGGATATATCATGAGTTCATGGTATTCGTCGGTTGTGAAAGCTTTTTTCTATTATGTTCAGCTGGACGATGGTGAGGTAATGGATTTTGCTCTGGAGCAGGAGTACTGCCCTTGTAAGGTGATCTCATAACGGATTCAGGCTTTGCACTGTAATATGCCGCCGGGAAACCAACGGCATTTTTAATCAAAGACGGGGTGCTGCTAAAATAAGCAGTACCCTTTTTCGATAGTTGGACGTATAATGATTATGAATGATCATTTTGTAGTTGATCAATAGGAAGGAGCCCAAATGATGAACCGGGAGGAAGTAAACAGGCTGATCAGAAAACAGGATTCGGAGCAGCTTCGGACACTCCTTCTCAAAGAGCAGAACGAAAACGGGCCATCCAATGATCTTTCTTTGTTATTTTCCCTGACAAGCCTTGACAAGCTGGAAAGGCAGCACGGAAAAAGAGGAATTATCTCCCGGTTTTCGGACATGGAAAGCCTGCTCCGGGAGCATCGAAAGCTTAGAAGCCTGGTCAGAAAAGCTGAATGGATGGAGGAATTTCCCTTAAAAAAAGCGCTGGAAGAAGCGGAGGCATCCGGCGTTTCCGTCTATGAACTGGGCTTTGCGGTCAACGCATGCTGTGTGGAAAAGGAAGCCGTATGGAGGAGAATCCGGAATGCCTGGAACGAATAAGATTGCTTTGATTCTCTGTACCAATGACCGTGACCGGCAGGAGGAATGCACCTCTTATCTCAGGCGGCTTTATGTACCGGAAGGAATGGAGACGGAGATCATTACCGTCACGGGGAAGGAGGGGCTCTGTGCGGCGTATCAGGAAGCTATGCGTTCCTCCGATGCCAGGTATAAAGTGTATCTGCATCAGGATACGCTGATCCTTGACCGGGACTTCCTCCCAGAAATGCTCGCCTGCTTCGCCCGGCATCCGAAAGCCGGCATGCTCGGCGTGATCGGCCGGAAAGATTTCCGGAACCGGGAACGGTTTTATCAGAATGAGCCGTTCGGCGCGCTGTACGAGACGCGAATCAACGAAACGGTATTGTATGATCACTACACGAAGAAAGCGGACGAGCAGGTCCTCTATCTCGACGGGCTTTTGATGATGACCCGGGTGGATCTTCCCTGGCGGGCGGACCTGTTTCCCGGATGGCATCTGTACGATGTTTCACAGTCACTGGAGATGATCCGGGCCGGATACGAGATCTATGTCCCCTATATGAAAAAACCCCTGGTGCTCCATGACTGCGGCGTCCTTACGACAAAAGGATATGCCAAAGCCCTGGACCGGGCGAAAGAGGAATATCGAGAGTTTATCCCCTGTTAAAAGAAAGGAATGAATATGAACGAAAAAGAATGGAATGCAGAACTGGAAATCGTAAGTCTTGAGGACTGTAAGCTTCGGGATGTCAACGGAGGAACGGATTTACTTCATATTTCTGCGGACGACATTATATACTCTGTCATTGCCGGAGATGGAAGAGATATACTGCGGCTCAACGATCAGAATGACAGTTTGTCTTTACGTGATCATTCCATCCAGACATATTCTGTAACAGGGCGGTGGAAATGAATTCTGCCGGGATTTTTGCAGAGAATGCAGAGGAATTTCTGAAGGAGATTCAGAAGACCCATACTGTGAAGCTGCCCCTCGGAGAAAAGCTTCGGGAAAATGCGCTGATCCTTCCGCTTCGGAAAAATTCTGACTATCCCGCCCAAAGGCATGCCTTTCTGGGCGGCGTCTGTGACCGGGAAGGCCGGTTTATTGCCGGCTCGGCGATAGAAGAAAACCGGTTTTCCTGCCCGGAAGGATATCCGGTAGATTTGGAAACAGTAACAAAGCGTGCCGAAACGGTCATTTTCGGGGGCGTATTTTACCGGCACTTCGGGGTGATGCTTCTTTTGTCCCTCACCCGGTTCTGGTGGATTGTTCAAAAGTCCGTCCTTCCCTACCGCGTGGTTTTTCTTTCGGAAGGCGGAAAAGAAAGCCCGGCGGCCGGCTACTGTGCGGCTATCATGGAGCTTCTTGACATTCCGAAAGACCGATACGAGATCCTGGAGGAACCGGTGCTCTTTGACCGGGTGCTTGTGCCGGACGAGGTGCTCCGTTCGATTGAAAGCGGGATCGATCCGCACTTTATGGATCCCTCCCGGTTTCTCAGCGAAAAGGTATGCGCGGAATCCGGGCCGTGTGAAGAAAGAAAGCTCTACCTGAGCCGCCGGCATTTTGCCAAAACATGGGACGAAAGTGACGGATTAAATGAAGAATATTATGAAGCCTTCTTTGAAAAAAGAGGCTTTTCGGTCATCCATCCGCAGGAACTGCCGCTCCGGGAACAGATACAGCTTCTTTCCTCGGCTTCCGAGATCGTGAGCACCTACGGGACGCTTTCTCATCTCGCGTCTCTTTTTTTAAGACCGGGTACCCGGCAGATCATGCTCCTCCGGTCTGCTCTGATGGACAACTGGTTTCCCGCTGAAGCGGCGATTCTTGAGATGACCGGCCTCCGATGGGCCATCGTTGAGGCAGTGAAAAACCCGTATCCCGTGACACATGAGCTGGGGGTCTATCTTTATGCTCCGACCGAATATTTCCGCCGTTTTCTCGATGCAGAGCACATCCCGTATGAAGAAGAGGAGCTCTGCACCGGCGTCAGTGCCGACACGATGAAGGAATTCTTACAGCGCTGGGTCGAGTGCTACCGGATCCCCTGGAATTTCAGAAGACTGGGAGATCCGTCGCTCTTTCCTGTACTGGAAGCGCTTCTTTATCATATGACCCGGACGAGGCTGGATCCGAAAGACTATCTGGATCCGGAAAGAAAGGTGTGACTTTATGAAACTGAGATATGAGTTTACCGAAACCGGGACCCCGGACGGAATCATCGCCTTTGCTGCCGGAAAAGACATTGAAAGCTTTCACGGATTTCTCAAAATGAACCCGGTGGGTGCGGCGATCTTTCACGCGCTTTCCGAGGAAATTTCCGAGGAGGCTCTTACAGCAAAAATCCGGAAGCTCTACCCGGAGCAGCCTGAGGACACAGTCTTCCGGGCTGTATGCGAATTTACCGGAAAGCTCCGCCAGGAGGGGCTTCTGGAAGAGAAGCCATGACCGGCATTTTGCAGATCAAACGTTATCAGAGCGAATCCTCTTTATTATTTCCGGGAATCTACCATACCTCATGGAGCTGGCGGAGGTTCAGAATCGTTTCGGGCTCGGAAAAGGAACGGAAACAATATCATAAGATCAGAAAAGAAGGACCAAGAGTTGTATGAACCGCTGGTCCTTCTTTTATTTTGGTTTCATCAGCCTTCTTTGTGACAATTTCACCACGTTTTGTGTCAGATTTTCAATGTACAACTCATTTGTTACGTGTAATAATATACATAGAAATTTATTAGTGGTATCAGTGTTTTGTTCCGGAGGGATATGATGACTGAAGAACGAAAAAAATATATGGCGCATCAGCTTGCGACAGCGTTGCCGGTGATGCGAACGGCACTGAACATAAAGCAGGACGAGATCTGCGAAAAGACAGGGATCTGCCGGTCCGTCCTTTCCGGCGTGGAAAGAGGAAAACGGCAGCTATACTGGGACACCTTCCTGACCCTGATGATGTTTCTTTCAAGTAATGAGATAAGCAGAAAGCTTTTCAGTGCGTACGATATCGATGTGGAAGAGCTCAAGGAATACCTGACCGTGTCATAATAGAATCTGGCATTTACTTTTCGTATCAACTGTTGACAGATTATTTATATTCCTTGTATACAAACACACGTTAATGTGGCATAATATAAATGCCTATTGATATTCAAGAATCTTGATACACGGGAGCCGATTCTGCCAGAGAATTTAAGAATTTTTTTACTTGACGGATATGAAGATGATGGTGCAGAATTTCAGACAGACAGACAGACAGACAGACAGACAGACAGACAGACAGACAGAAATAATTCTGTCCTTATTTCTTAGTTTAAAGAGCATGGGAATTTCCCATGCTTTTTTGTGTAACAGACATTCAGTAACAGCGAAACGAGGTGACACAAGATGAAAAAGATAATGGCAATAGTGCTTGCAGCTGTATTGATCGCAGGACTTCTCACAGGATGCGGAAAGCCCGCCGCAAAGGAAAGTGTACATATCATTATTAAGAATCCTATTCTTGCTATGGAATGTGTGACGGATTCTGAAATTACAGCGGCAGATCAGTTCCTGAAGAAAGCATGGGATGCGTTTGCCGCACAGTATGAAAAATATGATGTCACTTCCGATATC
>JAZUHZ010000294.1:0-3301 GCA_045642005.1 Candidatus Avilachnospira sp. | reverse complement strand
GCGGTAAGCAACAGTTTTGAGAAAGAGATCAGAAATATCATCAGCCGCCTGGAAGCAGAAGGCGTGAAACCGGAGATTGTTACAACGACGTCTCTTTTTGTTGCACGGACGATAAAAAAGTATTATCCTGAAACAGAGGTCCGCGCGTCCGTTAATATGAGGATCGGAACCATTCAGGCGATGCAGTACGTTTCGGATCTTTTTGACAGCTTTTATCTGCAGCGAGATTTTCAGAGAAATCTGCCGTATGTAAAGACCGTCAGTGAATGGTGCCGGGAAAACGGGAAAAAGCTTTGCCTTCTGGCAAATTCCGGATGTCTCCGGTTCTGTCCGGGACAGACGTTCCATGACAATCTGATTGCCCACTGCATCGGTGCGGCAGAGGACAGAGTGGAGGATTATAATCCGCATCTGTGCAGGAATCTTTATGAGAACGGGAATCATGCGGTGGAGATTCTGAAATCCACATGGATCAGACCGGAGGATATCTCTCGTTATGAGGGCCTCGTGGATGTAGTGAAACTGGCGACAAGGCAGCATGCTTACCCGCGCAGCGTGATCAGCGCCTATCTTTCCGGGAGCTGGGACGGAAATCTTTTAGAACTTCTGGAACCGGGACATTCTCCTGCTTTTTATCCGAATGAAATTGACAATAAGGCATTTCCGGAGGATTTCTTTGATAAGACCGGAACGTGTCTTCACGGATGTACGGGATGCGGGTACTGTGAGGACGTATTCAAGAGAGTATTCCGAAAAATCAGTACAGACGGTATTCTTTTCAGTATGACAGAATCATGAGAGAAAACTTTCTATGGGAAGGGGAGCTGGATGATGCCTCCCCTGAGAAAATTTATGTGGAGCCTACCGATCTGTGCAATCTCTGCTGCTCCATCTGTTTCAGGCACAGCTGGATCCATGAAAAAACGGGGATGATGGACATGCCCGTTTTTTTGAAGCTCTGCAGAGAACTGGAGGAGATCTCTTCCGTAAAAGAGGTCTTTTTCGGCGGGATGGGAGAACCTCTTTTTCATAAAGGAATCGTTGAAATGATGGAAGCGGTTCCGTCACGTCTCAGTAAAAAACTGGTTACCAATGGCAATCTGCTGACGAAAGAGATGTCTGATCGACTGATTTCGGCCGGCCTATCGGAACTTTGGATTTCTCTGGATGGCTTTGAAGCATCGAAAAGCGAGGGAATCCAGACCGGAACCTCGTTTGAAACCGTCATAAGGAACATTGAGGCATTTAACGAAGCCAGAAAAGGGTATGCGGTAAAACTCTGTATTACATTTGTTGTTTCGGAAGATAACGTAAAGGAACTGTCACGGATAGACAGATTTGCTGACGACTTCGGGATTGATATGCTGAACATCAGTCATCAGATTCCGGGAGAACCGGTGAAAGGAAGCAGTACAGAAGATCCGGAAGCGTACGGCGCGGGTCTAGGGGACCTGAAAGTTCCGGTCGGAAAAATGAGAAGGCTATCGGAAGGAAAGTTTTCCCCGGTGGAAGATCAGTGTCCGTTTATGGATCAGAATGCCGTTTTTGTGAAATGGAACGGGGAAGTGGTTCCCTGCATGCAGCTTCTGCACTCCTGCTATACATACCTTTATGAGGAAAAAAGAACCATCACCGGATTTTCTTATGGGGATCTTCATGAGTCATCCCTTCTGGACTGCTGGTCAAGACCGGACTATTCGCATTTCCGGAAGCGGGTAAAAGAGTTTTATTTTCCCTTCTGCCGTCATTGTACGGGATGTGATGACAGGAAAGAGAATCTTTCCGATTGTTTTCTTACGGAATCCCCCGCCTGCGGCGCGTGCCTCTGGGCCAGCGGCAGAGTCTTTTGTCCTTGAGAATGAATGATAAGCTTCTGAAAAAAACAGGAAATATCGATCAGCTCTGCGGGATCCGGGAAAGCATGCTTCTGCACGGGTCTTCGGAAGGAATAAAGATTGCCCGGTGTCATAATGCCGCCGGGCTGGATTTTACCGTCATTCCGGACCGCTGTATGGACATCTATGACTTTTCTTACCGGGGTGTGAATCTCGCGTTTCATTCGAAGAACGGGCTCGTTTCGCCTCTTCGGTTTTCCCCGAAGAATGATGAATTTCCGGAACAGTGGCCGGGAGGGTTCCTTTGTACCTGCGGCCTTGAGAATGTCAATCTGCATAATGAAAGCCAGGGAGAAGCATTTCCTACGCACGGGCGGATCGGTGCAGTTCCGGCCGCGCAGTTCCTTACCGAAACAGGCTGGGAAGGCGACAGGTACCGTCTCCGCATGAAAGGAGAAATGCACGAGACCTGCATGCTGAAAAGACATCTTTCACTCGTGAGAACGATTGAAACAGGGATGTTTGAGCGTTCCGTCCGGATCACGGACCGTATTACCAACATGAATTCTGTTCCGGAGCCGGTAATGCTCCTCTACCATTTCAACTTCGGATATCCGCTGATCGGGGAGGGCGCCAGGGCGATTACGGAAGGTGTTTCATTAGAACCGCTCAATTCCCAAAGCAGCGACCCGGCCATCATGACGGAACCTGAAAGGGAAAATAAGGTCCAGAGCTTTCTCGGAACCTGTAAGGACAAGAAGGCTGCAGCTTTTCTTGTCAATAAAAAATTGAAACTGGGGGTGTGCCTGGAATACGAGACGGAAAACCTGCCGTACCTCGTAGAGTGGAAACATCTTCTGCCCGGGGATAATGTCCTGGCGTTTGAACCGACAAATGTGCCGGCTATGAATCGGGAAACGGCGGAAAAAGAAGGAAGGCTTTTTATTTTACAGCCGTTTCAGAGTATCGATATTGCTCTTCGCCTGACTGTCCTCGACGGAGAGGAGGAAATTGCAGATCCCTCGCTGTGCCCGGAATGACATCCTGGACTTTTTGGTTGACATAAGACGTTCTGAACAGAGATAAAAACGGCCCGGCTTTGTGCCGGACCGTTTGCTGATTTATACGTGGATTTTGATTTCTCTGCCTGATGCCCTGTATTTGATGTACCGGACCCCGGCAGCGTCGAGCATCCGTTTGGAGGCTTTTGTTGACGGGGTGTCGGCATATTTATCACTGTCGTAGATGATGGTACGGATGCCTGACTGAATGATGGCCTTCGTACATTCATTGCACGGGAACAGGGTCACATACAGTTTGGAACCTTCAAGGCTCCCTCCGCGGAAATTTAAGATGGCGTTCATCTCCGAGTGGGTCACATACATGTACTTTGCATTGTACGGATCCTCGGCGGCGTTTTCACGGTCCCATGGGAATTCGTCATCGGAACAGCCCATCGGAAATCC
>JAZUHZ010000293.1:0-8950 GCA_045642005.1 Candidatus Avilachnospira sp. | reverse complement strand
CGTCATAGCCGTAGCTGTCTCTCAGGGGATTCAGAAGATAGGCGGCAATGGAAATATCCCGAAGACGGGTTTCCTTTAGTTCCGGAAGCTCTTTTAAGAGTTTCTTCGCGCCGGGTACACAGACAGCTGGCTTTTCCTTTCCGGAAAGACGCAGAAGGAACTGCCGGAGATCTGCCTGCAGTTTCTCCCCGGGATAGCTGTCAGAGGATTTCACCAGCGTGATCTCTTTCCCGTCCAGGGAAAGTCCGAAAGCCGTAAAGATCTTCTCCTCGGATTCTGTTTCAAAAAGTGAAAGCTGCTTCTCCTCTCCGCCCGTTACGGTTCGGAGAAAGGAAAGGCCGAACTGTTCCGAAAGGATGGCTTTTTCAAAAACCTTCTCTGCCTCCTCCCGGGTGTCAAGTTCCCGGAAGGCGGGAATTTCCTGCGCCTTTGTTTCTGAAGCTTCCGGTTCGGCGATCTTTCGCTCGGAAAACTTTTTGACAAGTGTTTTCAGTTCCAGATCCCGGAGAATGGCAATGGCCTCCTCCGTATAGATCTCTCCGGCTTTTCCTTTCCGGATATCTGCCTCTACCGGGGCATCAATGTCGATCGTTGCCAGCTTTTTGGATAGTACGGCCAGATCAAAATGCTCCGCAAATGCTTTCTGGGCTTTCGGCGGTCTGATCTCTGAAAGATGCGCATTGGCATTTTCAATGGAGTGGAAGGTTTTGATGATCTCGGTAGCGGTTTTTTCCCCCACCCCGGGGAGTCCCGGAATATTGTCGGAGGAATCGCCCATCAGGCCTTTGAGATCGATAAACTCAAGCGGTGTCACCTGATACTCTGCCTTCACATCTTCCGGATAATAATTGAATACCTCGGTGTGACCTTTTGTGGTTTTCGGAACCGAGATCTTGATGTTCTCATCGGCGATCTGCAGAATATCCCGGTCGCCGGACAGGATGGTCACGGAAAGTCCTTCCTTCTGCGCCCGTTTGGCAAGCGTTCCGAGAATATCGTCCGCTTCGTATCCGGAAAGTGTGACCACCGGGATCTTCATGGCCCCGACAAGCTCCATGATCATGGGAACCTGCGCCAGAAGTTCCTCCGGCATCGGTTTTCTGGTTCCTTTATATTCCGGGTACATGACCGTCCGGAAGAGTTTCTTTCTCTCGAGATCAAAGGCAACGGCCAGATAGTCCGCGCCCTCATCTTCGATCACCTTGAGGAGAATATTCATAAATCCGTAGACGGCATTCGTCGGACGCCCGTCTCCGGTGGAAAGGCGGGGCACTCCGTAAAATGCCCGGGAAAGAATGCTGTGACCGTCTGCAAGTAATAATTTTTCCATAGATTTACTGTCTGAAAAATACCATTCTCAGGAATATGAAAAGAGAAAAGACGACCGCCCAGAACACACAGGTCTCCAGGCAGTATCGGAAGCGGAGAAAATTCTTTCGGTTCAGGATATAGGTCTTTCGTTCACTGACCGTTTTCTGAAAGGCCTGCAGGATGTTATAATCTCCTTTTTCCTGATCCAGGATCTGCACGCCCCGTTCCACAATAAAATTGATCTCAAGTTCCTCCCGGCAGGCTTCACAGGTTTCCATATGCCGGATAAAGTCGTTGAGCGTGGCATCATCCAGTTCATCCTGGAGATACGAATTGATCAGTTTTCTGAAAGTCATGCAGTCCATGAAAACATTCTACTATTAAAAGCTTGTTTTTTCAAGCCGATTATGGTATCCTTACACCGTCGCCGCCGTGGCGGAACTGGCAGACGCACATGACTCAAAATCATGCGGGAAACCATGCGGGTTCGAGTCCCGCCGGCGGCATGGAAAAAAATCCGTGAACTTTTTTCAGGTTCACGGATTTTTTGTGGTTTCACTCGCTCCGGAGCGCTTCGATCGGATTCAGTCCGGCGGCCCGTCTTGCCGGCATATAGCCGAAAATCAGGCCGATGACCACCGAAACGGTAAAAGAGATCAGGACCGCACTCAGGGTCGGGGACGCCGTGATCCCGATGAGATTTCCGATCACACCGGTAAGGCCGCCTCCGACAAGGATTCCCAGGATCCCGCCGAGCGTACTCGTCACGGCCGCCTCGATTACGAACTGGGTAAGGATCGTGCGTTTTTTTGCCCCCAGGGCTTTCCGGATGCCGATCTCCCGGGTTCGCTCGGTAACGGAAACCAGCATGATGTTCATTACGCCGACACCGGCCACGAGGAGGGAGATCCCGGCGATTCCGCCGAGAAGTGCCTCGATCATGGCGATCATTTCATTCATGGAATCCAGAACAGAGGAATTGGCCGTGACATTGTACAGATCTTCATTCTTAAATGTCTCATAGAGAAAGTCCTCCGTCTCTGTGACGATCACTTCCGCCTTTTCGACATCTCTGATTGTAAAAATATAGGAACTGACGTTTCCCTGCCGGTTCATCTTCGCTGCGGAGGTATACGGGATCCAGCAGAAATCATCGGTGCCGCCCTCTTCCATTTCCTCTGTTTCCTGCCTTTCCACAACGCCCTTGCAGGTAAAGATATTATTTCCGATCTTCACTTTTCCCGAGATGGCATCCTCCGCCGTCCCGAACATTGTGCAGGCGGTATAATAACCGAGAACACAGACTTTTTTCTCCGCCTCACAGTCGGCATAGGAAAGATTCCTGCCGCAGGCGATCTCATAGCCTTTGATTCGGAGCCAGTCTTCCGAATAGCCGGTGATCCCGGTTTTTGAGAGGGTTTCGTTTCCGTTTTTGATCCGCCCCTGGACACTTACCACAGGCGTCACATATTCGATTTCCTCCCGATGCTCGTTGGCAAAAGAAAACATGGATTCCGGATCGAGCACGCGGGAAGCCGTATTGGTTACCGATACATTCACCTGATTGACGCCCATGCTCTCAAAGCTTTCGGTCATGGAGGACATGTATCCGTTGACAAGACTCACGAGGATGATCACCGAAGCCACACCGATAATGATCCCGAGCATTGTGAGGAACGATCTCATTTTATTGGCTCTGATCGACTTAAGAGCCAGCTTTAAGCTTTGCAGCATACTCCTCCGTTTCTCCGTCAAAGATCACTTTTCCGTCCATCAGCTCAATCACACGTTTCGCGCTTACGGCAATTCCCGGGTCATGGGTGATCATAATCACGGTCTTTCCCTCATCATTCAGTTCTTTCATAAATGCGAGAACCTCCCGGGAGGTTCTGGAATCGAGCGCTCCGGTCGGTTCGTCCGCAAGAATCAGATCCGGCTTTCCTGCGAGGGCTCTCGCGATGGAGACTCTCTGCTGCTGCCCGCCGGAAAGCTGGGACGGAAGATTTGCGGCCTTCGACTGCAGTCCCACCCGGGTGAGCTGTTCCATGGCGATTTCTCTTCGTTCCTTTTCCCGGACGCCCTGATAGAGGAGCGGCAGCTCTACGTTTTCCAGGATCGTGGACTTTGGCAGCAGGTTATACTGCTGGAAAATAAACCCGATGGTCCGGTTGCGGATCTCTGAAAGCTCATCGTCCGTCATTTCCGAAGTATCCTCTCCGTTCAGATAATAACTCCCGGAGGTCGGCACATCCAGCGCGCCGAGAATATTCATGAGCGTGGACTTTCCGCAGCCGGATTTTCCGACGATGGATACAAACTCGCCTTTCGCGACGGTAAGACTGATGTGATCGTTGGCCCGTACGATCTCATCTCCGACTGCATAATTCTTGCAGAGATCCGACAGTCTGATCAGTTCCTCCATCAGAAACCTCCGGGCATTCCGCCGCCGCGGGACCGTTCGCCGCCGTTTCCGCCGGACGGTCTAACCCCGCCTGCGCTGCCGGAAGGCATATTTCCTCCGGGCATTCCGCCGCCATTCATACCGCCGCGGAAATCAAACTGGAAACTCTCCTCGCTCTTTTCCTCGGAGTAGACAGCCATTCCTTCGGTGAGGCCGCCGGTGATCTCCACCATATCATCGGAGATGATTCCCGTTGTCACTTTTACCGCCGTAAAGCCTTCAGGTACCAGCGGGCTTTCCACTTTCTCGATCGAGGCATCCTCGCCGATGGAAGCGGTTTCCACATAGACGGTATTGCCGCGGTTCAGGGCCCCCGACGGAATGCAGAGCGTATTTTCCGATTTTTCAAGGGTGATCGTTCCGTTGACGTTCATGCCGGGAAGGAGATTTCCTTTCTCAGAAAGCGTCACAACGACCGGATAGGTGGTAACACCGCTTTGGGCGGAACCGTTTAAGGAAACATTGGTCACGGTTCCCCGGAACGTCTCCCCCTCAAAAGCGTCCGCCGTCACCTCCACGGAAAGTCCTTCGGAGATTTTGGAGATATCCAGTTCGTCGATGCTCATCTCAAACGTCAGGGCGGAAAGATCATAGATCACCGCGAGAGACGACTGACTGCTGCCGCCCTGCGTTACTTTGTCCCCTGCCTTGGCGTTTTTGGAGATGACCTTGCCGCTGACGGGGGATTTGATCACGTATTCCTCCTGCGACTCGGTCAGGGAGGAAAGCCGTTCTTCGGCGCTTTCCAGCGTCTGCTCCGCCTGGGAGAGCGACTTTTTATAGGACCGGAGGGCATCCTCCCTGCTGTCATCGGTAACGGTAAAGAGAACCGTTCCCTCGGCCACATAGGATCCTTCCGTCACGCAGACCTTTTCCACCGTTACATTCCCCGGGAGATCCAGCCGGATGTCCTCTTCCGTATACGGTTCAAAATACCCGTCCCCCGCCGACCAGATCTCTCCGGTAAAGGCAGTTGCAGTATCCGTTTCGGAAAGTCCTCCCGGATTGGTCACGAGGATCGTCACATATTTGACGACCACCCCACCGGTCAGAGTCTCCATGCGGCCGCTTTTTTCCGTGATCCTCCCGGGAATCTGTTCTCCCGTATCCCCGAGCATCACGGAAATATCCTGGCCCACAGAAAGTGCATCGGCCTCCATGGAAAGAAACGGCATGCGTACCGTCATGGCATTGTCATTATAGATCTTCCCGATCTGCGCGTTTCCCGAGACAGTATCGCCTTTGGAAAGCTTCAGATCCCGGATATATCCTGTCTGGGAGGCCGTTACCCGGCCGTCGGCAAGCTTTGCGCAGGCTTTCTCATAATCACTCTGCGCGTCCAGAAGATCCTCCCTGGCCTGCTCGAGCGTTTTTTCCGCGGTCTCAATACTTCGCGCCACGTCCGTCGAATCGAGGACATAAAGAACCTGCCCTTCCTTTACCTCGTCTCCTTCCTCAAAGTCCGCCCGGGTGATCTCTCCGGACACCAGAGACGTGATGGTATAGGTGTTTTTCGGGGACAGCGTACCGGAGGAGGTCATCTCATTGGCCACGGTACCCCTTTGTACCGTAACCGTATTCCTTTCGGCGGTCTGCGCAGCGTCGGGACCGGGCTTTTGATTCCGCTGATAGAGAAAGAACGCGATCCCGGCGCAGGAAAGAACTGCCAGGGATCCGAAAAGGATTCCCTTTGCCTTTTTACTGAGTTTTTTCTTTTTCCGTGAGCTGTGCATTACTTTTCGCCCTTCTTTCTGTAAAGCACCGCGCCTGTCGCGTAATAGTTCACAACCCCTTCTCCTTCGATACTTGTGCCTTCCACATTACTCTTGCAGATGAGAACCACCTCGTCCCCGACGCCGAGCGTGCCGTTTACCGAGAACAGGAACTTGATATCGGAACCGGACAGGGGATAGATCGTATCCTCAAGGAGCACCGAGGTCGGCGAAACGATATTGTCGGAATCATAATAGATCGCGTTGACCGTACCCCGTACACAGTGGTAGGCCGTGTCTCCGGTATCGGCGCCGTAGGCCCAGACGGTTTGGGACGCCTCATTATAGTACAGGATCAGCCAGCCGAAATTCGAGAGCTGACTCGAATAGGAAAGCAGCTGCAGATTGGTATAATAACTGGTTCTCGTACCGTTATAATAGCAGTTGGCGGTATCGATATCGAAGGGAAGAAGCGTTTTCAGTTCGTTATAGGTTTTGATGAGTACCGGGCCCTTCATCGAATCGTCGAGAATGCCGGTGGCGTTCAGTTCTCCGTCGGATGCCAGACTGAGACCGATACAGGTCCCGTAGATCCCGTTTCCGTTTTTCGGGGAGGCTTTCAGCGTATTATAGATCACGTTGACAGCCTCCTGGCGGGTAAGCGGATCATACATTCCCTGTCCTCCGACGCCTTCATTTAACCCGGTCGCGCAGAATTTGGCCAGCCGCTGCTCATTGACATTTCCGGAGAAATCGCTGTCCGTATATCCTAAAAGCGCCATAGCCGCCTTGGCTGCCTCGGATAGTGTCACGGTGCCGTCCGGATCAAAATTTCCTCCCAGTTTCGTCCGCATCCAGCCGTTTCTTAACGCGATCCGGACATATTTCGCATATGCATCGCTCCCGGGAACATCCGGGCTCGCCGCGATCGGAGCACTGCCCGCAAGATCCTTCTGCGTACTTGCCATCACGACCATTCTGGCAAATTCCCGCCGGGTACACGGTTCCTCCAGGGCGCTTATGTCTGTGATCCCGCAGACATTCACCACCTGATTCCGGTAGCTCTGGGTCCCGCTGGCAAGGAGCTGCGCTCCTGCCGGGAACCGCCCCAGTGACAGAAAGGCGGCGCAGAAAAGCACGACCCCTCTGATTCTTTTTAACCCTCTTTTTTTCATAGAATCACCTCACAAAAAATTCCGCCTGTCATGGCTTTCCCCATGATAGACGGAATTTGTGAATTCATTTTGTATCAATTGTGTTTCTTATGTGAGAAAAGTGTGTCCTGTTACGACGTCATCTTCTCCTGCTTTACTTTCTTATCAATGACATGACGTCCGGCCAGTTCTTTGTGAATATCTTCGAGAGAAATGCCGGCTTCAATCATCAGAACCATCACGTGATAGGCGAGATCCGCGATCTCATAGATGGTCTCTTTCTTATCCTCCGCTTTCGCGGCGATGATCACCTCGGTGCTTTCCTCTCCCACTTTCTTTAAGATCTTGTCAAGTCCCTTTTCAAAAAGATAGGTCGTGTAGGAACCTTCCTTCTTCTCTGTTTTCCGCCCGCGGATCAGTTCCATAAGCATCTCTGCGGAGAACTCTTTCCGCTCGTCACTTTCAAAAACAGGATACTCGAAGCAGGAATCCGTTCCTAAGTGACAGGCCGGCCCCTCCTTTTCCACCATGACCACTAACGCATCCTTATCGCAGTCGGCGGTAATGGATACGATGTGCTGGTAATTGCCGCTCGTCTCACCCTTAAGCCACAGTTCCCTGCGAGAGCGCGACCAGAAGCAGGTCAGTTCCTTTTCCATGGAAATCTGAAGGCTTTCCCGGTTCATGTAGGCGAGAGTCAGCACCTTCTTCGTAATGGCATCAACGACGATGGCGGGGATCAGTCCGTTTTCATCAAATTTCAGTTCATCAATATTGATCATAGATACGTGCCTTTCTGTATTTATATGTTTATGCAAATCATGGATCCGGAAAATACTTTAGATCCTTGCGGAAATTCCCTCTTCTCTCATCCGCTCCTTAAGGTCACGGATCTTCACTTCTCCGAAATGGAAGATCGAAGCGGCAAGCCCCGCGTCCACTTTCGGAAGGGTCTTAAAGAGCGTTATAAAATCCTCGATGCAGCCGGCACCGCCTGAGGCGATCACCGGTACGTTTACGAGGTTGCTTACCGCTTCCAGCATGGGAAGATCAAATCCCTTTTTCACGCCGTCTGTGTCGATGGAATTTAAGACGATCTCCCCGGCGCCGTCCTCCACACCCCGTTTGATCCACTCGAGGGCATCAAGGCCTGTGTTTTCCCGTCCGCCTTTGGCGAAGACACGGAACACACCGTCCACCCTCTTGACATCCACGGAAAGCACCACACACTGGTTACCGTAAATTTTTGCGGCTTCCCCGATCAGGGAAGGATTCCGGATGGCACCGGAATTGACACTGACTTTATCCGCGCCACACTTTAAGACGCGGTCAAAGTCCGCTACGGTATTGATCCCGCCGCCAACGGTCAGCGGAATAAAGACGTTCCTGGCCGTTTCCGTAAGAATTTCCGTGAAAAGTTTCCGGCCATCCGAAGAGGCGGTGATATCGTAAAACACCAGCTCGTCCGCGCCGCAGCCGGAATAGTATTTGGCCAGTTCCACCGGGGAATTCACATCCCGGAGGCCCTCAAAATTCACACCTTTTACCACTCTGCCGTCCCGCACATCGAGACAGGGAATAATTCTTTTTGTTATCATTTTGCCGCCTCGATTGCCTCAGGAAGAGAAATATCTCCCGTATAATAAGCTTTTCCGATAATGGCGCCGTACAGATTCATTTCCCGGAGCGCCCTCACATCCTCCATGGTCGATACCCCGCCGGAAGCGGTGATATTCACGCTGTATTTTTCCGAAAGATCCCGGTACAGCTTCCGGTTCGTTCCCTCCATGGCGCCGTCTTTCGAAATATCGGTGCAGATCAGGGTCTTCACGCCGAAGCCGCACATCTTCTCCACAAAGGAATCAGCATCATAGGCAGACTTTTCCGTCCAGCCCTTAATGGCCACAAAGCCGTCTTTAATATCCACGCCGACAGCGATCTTTTCGCCGAACCGTCGGACGGAATCTTTCACCAGGTCCTCATCTTTTACGGCAGCAGTACCTAAGATCACCCGGTCGATGCCGGCATTGATATATTTTTCAATGACGGCCATGTCGCGGATCCCGCCGCCAATCTCACAGAAGAGGCCGGATTCCTTTTTAATGGCGCAGACCACGTCAAAATTCGGCGTGTCCCCGGTCTTCGCTCCCTCGAGGTCCACAAGATGCACCTGCGCAGCGCTAAAGTTTTTGAAATCAAGTGCCACCTTCACGGGTTCATGGGAATAGACAGTCTTCTGCGCGTAATCTCCTTTATAAAGCCGCACGGCTTCCTTTTCATATAAATCGATGGCCGGAAAGATCAGCATAGGG
>JAZUHZ010000292.1:0-7142 GCA_045642005.1 Candidatus Avilachnospira sp. | reverse complement strand
GCCGGTATGTTCGTGACGGCCTGGCAGGGGTCGATCGATCTTGCGACCGGTCATGTGCAGTATGTGAATGCAGGCCATAACCCGCCGCTTGTGCGCCACGAGGACGGAAGGTTCGAATATCTTAAGGGACGGGCCGGCTTTGTGCTGGCCGGTATGGAGGGCGTGAAATACCGCATCCAGGAACTGGATCTTGCGCCGGGGGATATCATTTTCCTGTATACGGACGGTGTCACGGAGGCAACGGATGCGAAAAACGAGCTGTACGGAGAGGAACGCCTCCAAAGTGCCCTGAACCGGGAGAATGCAGGTTCCATGGAGCTCCTTGTCAAAGAGATCAAGGCCGATGTCGACCGCTTCTATGACGGAGCTCCCCAGTTTGACGATATTACGATCTTAGCGTTCCAGTATCTCGGGCAGGACGAGCGGGAAGTGACCTTCCCGGAGGCCACTCTTCAGAACATCCCCGAAGGGATCAGCTTTATCGAGGAGAATCTGGAACGGATGGGTGCCGGCATGAAGACCGTCACCACCTTTGATGTGGCCGCTGACGAGATCATGGCCAATATCATCAGCTATGCCTATCCCGAAAAGCCCGGTCCCATGACCATCCGGGTCTACAGCCGGAACGGCGGCAGGACCGTCTGCCTCAAGTTTATTGACGAGGGAATTCCCTATAATCCGCTGACCCATAAGGATCCGGATGTGACGCTTTCCGCAGAGGAGCGGGGCATCGGCGGACTCGGTATCTACATGGTGAAAAAGACGATGGATGTGGTCCACTACATGTATATGGACGGCAAGAACATCCTGACGGTGAAGAAAGATCTCTGATGGACAGAAAAGCAGGAAAGCTTATGCTTCTCTTTCTGGCTGCGGTCTGCGCAGTCGCTTTTCTGGTACCGCTTTTCAGCCTTTTTTCTTTCGGGGAATACTTTTTTTACAATGCTCTGGATCCGGCACTGCAGGAAGAATGGAAGGAACTCCTTCTTTTAGCGTTTTTGTCCGGTCCGGTGATCTTTCTCATCAAAGATAACCGGTGGAAAGCCTTCATCCTTTCGGGGATCGCCTTCATTTTCAGTTATTATCATGTGAACCTTTTGCCGATGGCCGCAGGGGGAATTTACCTTCTGCTTCTTTCCCTCTCGGGGAGCTTTCTACGCGGAGCAGGAATCGTGATCACTGCAGAGTGTCTCCTGTCGCTTTTTCAGCTCGGGAGTATCGCGAATCTTCGGATCGCGGTGCTTCTTCTGGGCGCTGCGGCGATTTTTATACGGATTCGGAAAGGAGAGCTTCGGATCCCGGCGGAACTTTACCAAAGGCCCATGACTCCGCTGGAGAATACCGTACTGTTCACGGTGTTCCTTGTTTTTCTGACCCAGATCGGACGGATGAACGGGACGCTCGATTTTGATTCGCTGTGGTATGGCCTGAGGTCGGAGTATATCCTCGCGCCCGGCGGCGGGATCTATGAAAATACGGGACTTCTCGGGCTCCCCTATACCTATTCAAAAGGAGCGGAGGTACTTTCGCTTCCCCTCTGCGGGTTCCGGTCTCATAGTTACATCCTTTCGTTTTATACCTGGGTGTTTCTGTACGGGCTTTACCATGTGTACCGGCTCACAGCCCTTTTTACCGGAAAGAAGACAGCGCTTTTATCGGTCCTTCTTACCGCTACGGTGCCCGGGATCGTCAATATGTGCGTATCGGCAAAGCCCGACATGATCACCTGGGTGCTGCAGATCGTGATGCTCGAATCCTTTTTTGCCTTTCTGAAAGAACAGGACGGAAAGACGCTCCTTCGAACGGTTTCCGCCTTCCTTCTTTCTCTTTCCATGAAACCGACCGCCGTTATCTTTTCCACGGCGCTTTTCGGGATGATGGCGATCGTCCTTTTCCTGGAGAGGGAAAAGCTCCGGGGTCTCAGGATCCCGCGCGGAGAGATCGTTACGGCGGGCGTATCTCTTCTCGCTCTCGCCGGAATCTGGGGACGGACTCTTTATTTTACCGGGCTCCCGTTTACCTCTGTATTCTCCGGGGTGCTCACCAAACTCGGATTCCGGGTAAAATACCCGTTTCCCGTGTCGGCGCTTCCGGAAAACTACCAGGGCCGGCCGGCGCATCTGGTGCTCGCGGAACGCATCTGCCGGATGCTCCTTTCTCCGCTCGGAGAGGATATGAGCCATGTGATCATCGCCTGGGGTGGCAGCATCTTTTTTGTGATTGTCTGCGTGCTCACCGTAACGGCGCTTCGAAATGTCCGCAGGAAACCCTGTCCGCTTCACCGGGCGCTTTTTTGGGTCACGGTGCCGTTCCTTTTCGTGAACCTCGCGGCGCTTTCCATGCTCTATCAGGTGGACGGCAACTATTTTATGACGCTTTATTCGGTGCTCATCCTTTGGTTCTGCCTTGCCTTTTCCGCAGAGCCGTGGAAAGAGGCAAAGGCCCGGTGGTACTTCCTGGTACCCCTCCTCGCATTTCAGTTTCTTTTGATGACGGCGTCGAACTGGGCTTCCGTTCCCGGGTTTACGGAGTTTGCCCTGAACCGGGGGAGCTACAATCATAAAGCCTACGAAAAAGAATATTTCCAGGCGAAAGGGGACGGAGAGATCTGGGATCTTCTCGGAGAAGAGCCGGAGGCAAGGGTCATCGCCTTTGCGGATCATCCGGACTGCTTAAGCCTTCCGTGTATCGTCCAGTCCTTTGACGATACTTTCGATTCCTGGGGCAATAAAGACGTGGTGTATTCGGCGCGGACCTATGCGGAATATTTGCAGTTTGCCGGGGTGGACTATCTCTATCTGGATCCTTCCTATTTTGATCCGGCGTGGCATCGGCGGGCGCGCCTGATTTTTGAAGGACTCATGGAGAAGGGACTTCTCCGGGAAGTTGCCGGAACGGCCGGGAAACTCTACAGAGTGGGAGAGGGATAAAATGGAAGAAAAGAATGTGAAATCAATCGAAAAAAAACTGTCGAGGCAGCTTACGGTGGGGTGGATCTCGCTGGTTGTCAATATCGTACTCGTGATCTGCGTTCTGATCCTTACCATGGCGATCGTGAACCTCATCCCGCAGGTGATGGAAACCCTCGATCAGGCGGATGAGCTGCTTTTCGAGGCGGAAAAGCTTGCGGAGAGTGCCAACGACGCCGTGGATGAGATCAATTCCGTGATCCCTGCTTTTGAAGCGGCGACCGGCAATATCTCGGAGATCTCCGCCTCGCTGACGGAGGAAGGGATCCCGAAACTTTATGAGAGTCTCGATACCTTAAACAGCATTGATATCGACACCTTAAACGAATCGATCCAGTCCCTGTACGACGTGATCTATCCGCTGTCCACCCTGTTCGGAAGAAAGTAAAGGCGGAACCGGAGCATGACAAAACCGCGCAGCCAAATCAACTGGATCTTACTTCCCCTCTTTGCCCTTCTCGGCACGGGGTTCTGTTTCTGGTACGTATTTGCCGCCTCCCGGGACGTCGTCTACTCCGACTATATCCGCATCATCAACGAATATCTGCCGGATGTGGAGGATCTTTCCGTGATGCTTACCCCGGACATCCTCACGAGGACGCCGATCTATTTCCTGCAGCGCATCATCAATGTGCGGTACTTCGGATATTCGGTGATGTTTGACCGGATCTGTACCATCCTCGGGATCGCTCTCATTGCCTTTTCTCTAGCGTGGTTTATGATCCGGGAGCGGATCTCCGCCCTTAAGAGTATTGTCGTTTTTGTTGTGGTGTTCTCCCTTTCCAAATGGGAGGTTTTCATGAACGGGACCTGCTGGACCCATGTGGTGTCCATCGGACTTTTCCTTTGGAACTATCTGCTTTTTGACCGGGTATGGAAAGGGGAAAGTGACGTCCCGGAGGAGCTTCTCCTCTATTTTATGCCGTTTTTATGGCTCCTTCTGGCAGGTGAGTATATTGCATCCTATGCCGCTTCCATGTGTCTCATGGCGGCAGCAGGCGCCCTCACCGGAGGTGCGGCCGGGCACGGGCAGAAGCGGGCGCGGAAAGTGTGTCTCCGGATCCTTGTCTGCACGCTTTTTGCCGGGGCACTTTATGTTGTATCCCGGAGCTTTGCGGTGTGGGAGCATGCCGGAAGCACGGATATGTCGCTATTGGAGCTCATCCGGTTTGCGCCGACCTTTCTCCCGAAGTTTTTTCTGAAGAGCCTCGCAGGGACGGTCTTCGGTGCCGAGACGATCGCGTCCTTTTCCGGGGGAGAGCCGCTTCCGGATATTTTCGTACTGCTCACCGGGCTTATGGTGCTTCTTGCCTACTTTTTTGCCGCCCTCGTGTATTTTGACAGCCGGATGCAGGAACGGACCGTGTTTCCGTTTCTTCTCCTTATATCCGGTTTTTTCAATCACGGGCTGGTCACCTACGCGAGGTGGATTTTCCTCAATGAGAACTACGGACTGAGTTCCCGTTACGCGGTGCAGTTTATGGTGGGAATTCTCGGGATCCTCCTGATCTTTGCCCTGTATAAGACCCCGCCGGGACGTTACCGCGAGCGGGCCCGGGATGCCCGGAGGAGAAAAGTCCGTGCGTTTATGGTCTTCTTCGCGGCTCTTTTGTGCGCGGGCAATCTCTATACCTCCTGGCAGGAGATCAAAAAGGCACCGTATCGGAAAGCCAGTTATGAAACCATGCAGGAGATGATCCTCGGGCGGGACGAAATCCCCGAAGAGGAACTCTGCCGGGCACTGGAGTGGCACAAGGATCCCGCGGATCTTACGAAAGCCCTCGATATTCTGGAGGCCTCGGGCCTCAATGTCTACCGGACGGGAAATGCCGTCCCGGAGAAAGGACTGTAAATTATGAAAGTCGTATTACTTGCCGGCGGTTTCGGCACCCGGATTTCCGAGGAGAGCCATTTAAAACCGAAGCCGATGATCGAGATCGGAGACAAGCCCATCCTGTGGCATATCATGAAGTATTATTCCTCTTACGGATTCGATGAGTTCATCATCTGCGCCGGATATAAGCAGTATGTGATCAAGGAATTCTTTGCGGACTATTTCCTTCACAATTCGGATATCACCTTTGACTTAAAAACCAATTCCATGGTGGTTCACAATAATAATTCCGAGCAGTGGAAGGTGACCGTGGTGGATACGGGCTTAACGACCATGACCGGCGGCCGGATCGAGCGGATCCGTCCCTTTGTCGGGGACGAGCCCTTCATGCTGACCTACGGCGACGGCCTTTCCAATGTGGATCTTACCGCCCTCTTAGAGTTCCATAAGCGCCACGGAAAGACCGCGACTGTGACGATGGTGAATATCAACCAGATGAAGGGAGTCCTCGATGTGGCTCCGGACGGCACGGTGAAAAATTTCCGCGAGAAGGATGAAAACGATGCCTCGCTGATTAACGGCGGTTATATGATCTTTAATAAGGAGATCTTTGAGTATCTTCACGGGGACGACACGGTACTGGAGCAGGATCCGTTCAAGCAGCTCGTGGCGAACGGGGAGATGATGGGATATCTGCATGAAGGGTTCTGGCAGTGTATGGATACGCAGCGCGAGAAGCAGCGGCTGGAGTCCCTCTGGGCCAGCGGAAGCGCTCCGTGGAAGCGCTGGTGAGTTGATATTTCCGGCAGTCTCGGGAACAGCTTCCTTCCGTCGCTGTTTCGAACAAGTTCTGCAATGCTCCTTCAGGGAGCTGTTCCCTCGGCTGCCTGAGTTATGCAGGAGAATTCCGACGGAATGTGTTCTGCAGTGACGCGTTTGAGAAACGCCGACAGTTCAGGGCGTTGCCCCGGAGCAGGCTCAACGGTCGCGAGGCCGCTTTTCAGGCCGAAGCGGGAACCGTTGGCTTAGCCTGCGGGATAAGGGCATAAGCCCTGAACCGGCGTTTCGAAAAAGCGGCACAGCAGAACACATGACGGAGGAATTCGGATAATAAAACTATGATAAACTACAAAAAACTCGAACAATACTATAAAGGAAAGAAAGTCCTCGTCACCGGGCATACGGGTTTTAAGGGGACGTATCTTACGGTGCTTCTGTCCCTTCTCGGGGCAAAAGTCTACGGCTACAGCCTGCCGGCGCCGACCGATCCTTCTCTTTTTGAAATGGTCTACGGAGCCGGTTCATCCCGGCGGTCTGCCCTCGGACTTTGCAGTAAGGACGCCGCAGCAAGGGACCTTTCTGTCCGGATCGAGGAAAGCACCATCGGGGATATCCGCGATTTTGAGAAGCTCCGGAAGTTTTATGACCGGATCAAACCCGATGCCGTCATTCATATGGCGGCCCAGCCGATCGTCCGGGAGTCCTACCGGATCCCCCGGGAGACCTACGAGACGAACGTGATGGGCACGGTCAACGTCCTTGAATGCGTGCGGCTTGACGGGCGGGCAAAAGATCCGGAAACGGTGATCTCCGTCCTCAACGTGACCACCGATAAAGTCTACTTAAATGAGGAGAAGTCTGTCGATGGTTTCCGGGAGGATGACAAGCTGGACGGATTTGATCCCTACTCCAATTCCAAATCCTGCTCGGAACTCGTGACCCACAGCTACCGGAACTCCTTCTTTCCGGAAGGCGGCGCGGTCCGGATCTCCACCGCAAGAGCCGGCAACGTGATCGGCGGCGGTGACTTTGCGAAAGACCGCATCATCCCGGACTGCACGAGGGCCTTCCTTTCAGGAACACCGGTGGAGGTACGGAATCCGATGTCCGTGCGTCCCTTCCAGCATGTCCTGGAGCCGCTGTTTGTGTACCTTGCCATTGTGGCCGGGGAAGCTTCGGACCCGGGGAAAGCCGGGTACTATAACGTGGGCCCCGACATCGGGGATTGTCTCACAACCGGGGAGCTCTGCGATCTCTTTACAAAATATGCCCGGGGATTTACATGGATCGACCGGAGCGAGCCGGGAGCGCCCCATGAGGCGGGACTTCTCAGGCTCGATAACCGGCTGATCAAAGAAACATTCGGCTGGGAGAGTGTGTGGCCGGTCACGGAAGCCGTGAAAGCCTGCGCGGAATTTGCCGCGGCGCTTTCCCTCGGAGAGCGCGAGGCAGTCCAGAGCATTCTATCCGGAATCCTCGCTTATAAGGAGGCACTTGATGTCTGATTTTTTTAAGGAACTTAGCGAAAAAGAGGCGCGGGAAAAGATCCTTTCCCTTGT
>JAZUHZ010000291.1:0-18789 GCA_045642005.1 Candidatus Avilachnospira sp. | reverse complement strand
TTTATGTAAAGCCGGATGACGCGCTTTCCTGTATAACAATGGAATATGATGATTCAATGGGCGCTCTTCTTGCCTCTGCCGACAGTGATGCGACCGCCGTTCATATGAAACCCGGCTATTTCTGTATTCTTTTCCCGCAGGATGCACACATGCCAGGTTGTATGGCAGCGGGAGAAGCAATGTCAATCAAAAAATTCATCGGGAAAATCAGAATCTGTGAATAAAGAAAAGAGGTTTATTGGGATGAAATCTGCAAAGGAATTATTTGATCTGACAGGAAAAATCGCGATTGTCACCGGCGGAAGGGGACTTTACGGCAGTGGAATATCCACAGGGCTGTGTGAAATGGGAGCAACCGTGATCATCTGTTCCAGAAATGGTGAAAAGTGCGAAGTATTTGCGAACAGTCTCAGAGAAAAAGGGCTGGAAGCCTATGGAATGTCACTGGATCTTTCCAGTGATGACTCGATTCGTGCGCTGGTTCATAACGTGATGGAAAAATTCGGGAAAATAGATATTCTGGTAAATAATGCCGTGGATCGTTCCAACCTGGTTTCCTTAAATGAAGCTACCAGAGAAAAACTGCAGGCATCTATGGATACGAATCTCAACGGGCAGCTGATGCTGTCCCAGGAAGTGCTCTTAAAAGCGATGGTGCCTGCCGAAAGCGGCAGTATCATCAATATCAGTTCGATGCGTGGTCTGGACTGTCCGCATTTTCCTTTCTATCCGGAGTGCATGGGTGATCAGAGCGTAAACTATACGACGGAAAAATGGGCCATGATCGGGATGACAAAATACATGGCAGGGCGCTACGGGAAGCATCATATCCGCGTGAATGCCATTGCCCCCGGAGGCTTTAATCCGGAAATGAACAAGGATACTGACAATCCGTTTAATCAGACCTATATCGACAATACACCGCTTCATTGCTGGGCCAATGAGGACGATATCAAGGGTCCCGTATGTTTCCTGGCTTCAGAAGCTTCAAATTATGTGACAGGGGCTACGATTGTCATGGATGGTGGATGGACCATCTGGTAAGCCGCATCGTAATTCAAAGGTAATATGTTTCAGAAATAATCAATGCAGTCGGGGAGAAATCTTTATGAAACTGATTAATTTTAAGAGCGTCTATGAAAATCCGCTTCCACAGCTTAAGAGCCGGCAGAGCTACTTTCCAAACCTTTGTGAAACGGATGACGGAACACTTCTGTGCTGTTTTACTATCGGAGAAGCCATGGAGGCAGTAGACTGCCGGCAGTATATCTCCGAAAGCAAAGACGGCGGAATGACCTGGTCGGAACCCCGGAAAATGTTCCGGGAGCTGGATATACCGGTAAATAATCCTTGCAAGCTGACGAATATCGGGAACGGAAAGATCATGGCCTTCGGATACAGCTTCGAAAGACATGATCCGTCTCTTCCCCATGGAAATCCGGAAACAGGAGGACTCCTGCCGGATCAGGTATTTTATGCGGTTTCCGAAAATGGGGGAAAGACTTTTGGGGACCGTATCCCCGTACCGGAAAGCTGGAACGGTCATACAGAAGCGAGCGGGCAGTTGGTACGCCTTGCGAACGGGGCGCTTGCAGCACCGATCACCGGATTCCCCAAGTGGGACGGGAGCAGAGCAGGCAGAAACTGCGGAAGGCTTCTGGTCACAGAAGATGAAGGAAAAACCTGGAACGATGATACGGTATGCATGGAATTTCCCGGGGACAGTGTGACGTGTTATGAGCAGAGAATCTGCGTTCTGGAATCCGGAACTATCGTGAATATCGGCTGGAACGAAGACTTTACTGCCGGAAGAATGCCAAATCATATCACCTATTCCACAGATAACGGGAAAACGTTCTCCAAACCGGTTGATACCGGAATCATGGGACAGGCTGCCTCCGTGACAGCTCTCGGGGGAGAACGCTTTGCCGCGATTATTGCCCGCCGCCGTGATACGGAGGAGCCGGGTATCTATGCCTATATCGTGGATTTCAGCGAAAAGACATGGAAAGTGGAAGAGGAAGCAAAACTCTGGGGACCGGATATTATGACCAGGGCTGCCGGCATGGCGGAGATCTTCGCATTCCTGAAATTCGGTCAGCCGTCCCTTTACGCCGCAAAAGACGGAAAATACTATCTGGTATTCTGGTATGCCAAAGAGGGACAGTATTCCATCGGATTCGGCCAGGTAGAGATTTAATAAAGTGCAGAAGGACGGCTTAACATGAAAAATATTCCATTTTCAAATACCAGAATCAAAGGGGGCTTCTGGGGAAAGTACCAGGATCTTATCCGTGGCATTTCTATTCAAAGTGTATACCAGCGTTATCAGGAGTCCGGACGTTTTGCTGCGTTTTCCTGTAGAAAAGGAGAAGTGGAAACACATATCTACTGGGATTCTGATGTGGCGAAGTGGATGGAGGCTGCTGCTTATCTGATTGCTTTGGAGCCGAACCCTGAACTGGAGGCCATTATTGACCGTATTGCATCGGATATCCGGGACAATCAGCTTCCGAATGGCTATTTCAATTCCCATTTTATTACCGAGGAACCGGAGAATATTTTCAAAAACAGAGATAATCATGAACTCTATTGTGCGGGTCATCTGATTGAAGCAGCCATTGCGTACGCAGATGCTACCGGAAAAGAAGACTTCCTTGACTGCATGGTCCGTTATGCCGACTATATCTATGAAGTGTTTTATAAAGACGGTTCTGCCGGTTTTGTAACGCCAGGTCACCCTGAAATTGAACTGGCGCTTCTTAAACTCTTTGATAAGACCGGAGATGACAGATACCGGACTCTTTCGGAGTTTTTTATCGAGGAGCGCGGAAAACATGAAAAGGACAATGAAAGCAGGGAATATCTGCCAATCATGACACTTTCCCACATCCCGGTGCGAAAAATGAAGGAAGCTTCCGGACATGCCGTGCGGGCCTGCTATCTTTATGCTGCCATGGCAGATCTGGCTGTAAAAAACGGTGATGAAGAGCTGTTTCAACTGTGTCAGAAGCTGTTTTCAGATATTGCGGAACGGAAGCTTGCGGTCACCGGCGGTGTCGGTGCTCTGCCGGCGGGAGAATCGTTTGACCTTCCGTACCGTCTTCCCAACATGACGTCTTATAATGAGACATGTGCATCGATTGCCCTGACATTATTTGCCGAAGAGATGCAGAAAGGTCGTGTATCTTCCGAATATGCGGAAGTGATTGAGCGTATCCTCTATAACGGAATGCTTTCCGGAATCTCGCTTTCCGGAGACAGTTTCTTTTATGAGAATTCCCTTGAGATCGATCTTAAAGAATATGACTGCTCTATCATGGGTACATGCGGCTATAATCTGAGGCGCCTTCAGCGTTCCAAAGCCTTTACCTGTTCCTGTTGTCCGCCGAATCTTTGCCGGACCATTGCTTCCGTGGCGAAATATCTCTACAGCCAGGAGGAAGACAGAGTTTACTGCCATCAGTTCATGAATTCCGAGACTTCGCTTGAGATCCGGGGACAGAATGCGGTTCTCATGCAGGAGACGGATTATCCGGTAAGCGGAAAGGTGACGTTCCGGTATGAAGGTCCGGATGCGGCACTTTATGTCAGGATTCCTTCTTTCTGTTCAGAGAAGGAGAAAAAACAGCTGATAAACGAAGCAAAAAATGCAGGGCATCCGGCAAATTTTTCCGGAGGATATGTGGAATTAACGCTCACCGATGGTTGTGAAATCACATTGGAACTTCCCATGAGAGTCCGCTTTGTGGAAGCTTCTCCAAGAGTGCGGGAATGTTCCGGGAAATTCGCTGTGATGCGCGGCCCTGTCGTATACTGCATGGAATCCGTCGATAATGGGGAAGATCTGTGGGATCTGGAAATTTGTACAGACAGACCGGCTTCAGAAATCGCCAATCCTTACTATCCGGTACCGGATCTTTCCTTCAAAGCCTGCCGGCATCCGGAAACAGAAGTCCTTTATCGGGAGGAATCACCAGAAAGAGTAGAGATCTCTGCCCGGATGATCCCGTATTTTGCCTATGCAAATCGCGGCATTACCAACATGCAGATCTGGACCAGGTGTCGGTAATATCATAGAATCAGGTCATGGAAGGTAGTCAATAACCTACATTATTGGAGGATTATGATATGAAAAATGAAAAGTGTATTTTTCCATTTACCGACTGCGACAGGATTCCCGTGCGTTTTATGCTGGGCGCACGGCGAATCTGCGGAATTCCTTCGGAGTTTTTTCCGAAGATAAAAAAAGAACGAACCGGTAATGCTTTCAAAACAACAATTACCGGTCGTGCCGATGGAATTGAGATTACTGCCGAATGCCTGACCTACCCGGACTTTCCTGTTTGCGAGTGGGTAGGTTTTATTCGAAATATCAGTCAGGAAGATACGGAACGTATTTCAAACTTTGAAATACGGTATGATTTCAAGGGTACAGGCCCCGTTCTGCACGGCTGGGTCGGCGATAACCGTACCGAAGAAGCTTTTTCCGATTATGTCCGTCCGATTCAAAATCAGGAGATTCTCTATCCCATCGGTGGGAATCCATGCAACGGTGCTTCTCCGTATATGCGCCTTTTGATGAGGGAATACTCCGTCAATCTTGCCATAGGCTGGTCCGGGCAGTGGTATGCCGAACTCAACCCACAGGAGGACGGCGTAGAACTTATTGTCCGGCAGCAACGCCTAAATGCATCTCTTCATCCCGGGGAAGTCATCCGTTCGCCGCGCCTCACTGCAATGGCGTATGACGGCACGGAAACTGACGGCGGCAACCTCTGGCGCAGATGGATTTTCAAATATATTATTCCAAAGCAAAATGGAGCGCCTCTCTCTCCTAAACTGGTCGGCATTTCTCATCCCGACGTTTGTGAGGAATTCGAAGATGCCACAACAGCACAGCAGCTGAGGGGACTGCGCCGCCATGTGGAAGCGGGTATCACGCCAGACATATGGTGGATTGATGCTGGATGGTACCTTTGCAGGGAAAAGTGGATTTATACCGGTACCCTGAAAGTCAACACCGCACACTTCCCTGATGAAATGGAAGACATCGGCACGGAATGCGAAAAAAACGGAACAGAGTTTTTACTTTGGTTTGAGCCCCAACGTGTCACAGAAGGATCTGAACTTCAAAAAGAGCATCCGGAATGGCTTCTGAAACGTACCAGTCTTGCCTGGAAGAGCGATCTTCAGTCAATTCCCGAAGAGCTTCATATATTGCGTGACAGCTGGCTGGTTAATCTTTCGTTGGATGAATGTACAGACTGGCTCATCAATCGGATTGACTCTATTATCAAAAAAGCCAAAGTCAAAGTATACCGTGAGGACTTTAATATTGCTCCGCTCCCGTTCTGGATGGATCATGAAGAAGAGGGCCGTATTGGTATGATAGAAAACGGATATGTCCGGAACCTGCAGCGAATGTGGCAAACGTTGATAAAACGCAACCCCGGCCTGTGGATTGATTCCTGCGCTTCCGGGGGCAGACGAAACGATCTTGATACCCTTCGTACGCCTGCAGTACCTCTGCATTATTCTGACATGGCTTATGGAAACCATCCCTTAAAGCAAATGCATACCCGCTATATGTACCAGTGGATTCCCTATTTCAAAGGGCAGAATCTGATCGACTGGGACGATGAGAATGGTCACTATGAACGTTGCTGTACTCGTCCGATCAGCCGTTTCGGTTTCTATTCAGGTATGGGGCTCTGCATTAGTGCGGTAGATGCCAGGGGGCTGTTTAGCGAAACAGACTGCCTGCTTGCCAGAGACATGATTGCCATTTGGAGACGGGTGGCCCGGTATATGTACGGTGATTATTATCCTCTTACTAAGTTTCCCTATAACGAATATGAGTGGTTTGCCGACCAAATGGACGACAATGGAAATGGCTACCTGCTTTTCCTGAGAAACACCTGTGCCAAAGCGGAGTCTCTCTGTGTCTATCCTCATTTGGAACCTGAAAAAAAGTACAGGTTTGACAACACTGAAACGGGTGAGACTTTTGTCATAGGAGGGAAAGAGGTTCTTGAAAACGGAATTTCAGTTTCTCTTCCCAAACGTTCGGGCACTATTTTATTCTATACCGTTCAATAAAGACTTTTTGTGTCTGATAGTATCAAAGATAATAATGTCAGATGACATATGCTTTATCTTTCTGATACTGCAAAGGTGTTCTATGAAAGCTTTTGATAGCGTTATGAATAAAGCAATGAAAGAGGGACAGTATTCCATCGGATTCGGCCAGGTGGTACTGTAATGATATTTAACAGAAAACGCTCTCTGATCGGTTCTGATCAGAGAGCGTTTTTTATGCCTGCAGCCGCTGGAAATCTCCCGGAGTCAGACCTGTTTCCTGTTTGAAAACGTAGCCAAAGTACTTCGGATTTGTAAATCCCACGGCATAACTGATTTCATATATCTTCATGCTTGTATGCAGAAGAAGATCCTTGGCCCGGAGAATCCGCTCCCGTTTCAGGTAGTTGGTAAAACTGATGCCGGTTTCTTTATGGAAAAGCTTGCAGAAATAAATTTTGGAAAGACCTACCTTTTCACTGACGGTTTCCAGGTCCAGATTTCCCTCCGAAAGATGCTCATCAATGTATTCCACAGCCAGTCCGATCAGGTGGTTTGTGTTTTCCTGCGTCTTGTTTTCTTTCAGATCAAGGTATTTATGAAGGTACTCCATAATGCTGCTGATCTGTTCATTCTGCGATGACGAAACAAAAAGCCGGGTGGAGATGCTTTCATAAGGTTCAATCTGTTCCGGGTCTAGACCGAATCGATAGGCCTCGGAGGAAACCAGCAGAATGATTTCCAGCATAAAGCTTTTCATCTGGGCAATGGCGTCTTCAGGATTCTGGTTGTTCAAAAAGAGAGAATGAACGAATCCCCGGATGATATTTTCCAGATCGGAACAGTTTCCTTCATGGATTCTTTCCGCTATGCGATCAAGAACTTCCCCTCTTTTCGGAAAAGGATCAACGAGCTTTGTGATATTTTTATAGAGAATAACAGATTCTCCGCCGATTGTTCTCTGATAGTTTAAGGCATTCAGTGCCTGATTGTAGGAAAGATGAAGGGTTTCCGGGCTGTCTACGATATTTCCGATTCCTGCAAATACACTGCAGTTTGCGGTCAGTTTCATCTCATCACAGATCAGGTTGAAGGCGGCCTCGATATCATCGATGGAAACGTCTTTGTCAATATTGATCACACAGGAGACACGGAAACGGGAGTCCATGTAGGAAAATGCTTCGAATCCCTGGTTGTTCAGAATATTGGAAATCGTGTTTTTCAGAAGGACGGGAATTGCTTCAAAGCCGTCATCGGATGTTTTTCCGGCGTCTGCGGACACAAGAGCGGCAGCATATCGGGGCCCCCGAATCGGGAGACGGAGATCACGAAGCTTTTTTTCGATGCGTTCCGGATCTTTCGGTTCCTCATGCAGAAGACTTCCTACATAGGAATCCTGTATGTCATGCAGGTTTTCCTGCAGAAGTTCCTGGAGGGCGGCGATGGAGGAACTGTCTTTCTGAAGCTTTTCGAAATACTGAACAGCTTTCCGTATGCTCTCGTTTACAGCCTCTGAAAACAGGGGCTTTGAAATCAGGTCGACAGCCCCCAGCTTTACGGCGCGTTTAGCATTGGCAAAATCGTCATAACCGGTGATGATAATAAACCGGATCTCGGGATCGATTTTCGCAAGTTCCTCTGCCAGATCAAGTCCGTTGATAATGGGAATGAAGATATCGGTAATAATAATTTTCGGACGGTAGACAAGATAAAGGTCTCTTGCCGTATCACTGTCGGCGGCTTCACATACAAACTCAATGGGCAGATGTTCCCAGTCAATCATTGTTTTTAAACGGGAACGGATCTTGGCATCATCATCTATTATCATTACTCCGTACATAATCATTCCTCTGTTTTTTCTGTGCTGTATGGTATTTTTACAGTGACGACGGTATATTCGCTGACAGCTGAATCCAGGGTTACACCGTATTCCTTTCCGTATTCATGAATAATCCGGCGGTTTACATTATAAAGACCGACGGAACGGCTCTTTTCCGGAATTGTGTTTTTTTGGAGACGGTCATTGATTTCTGTCACTTCCTCCGGCAGCATGCCGATTCCGTTATCTTCTACGGAAAGCGTAAGGAGCCGGTTTTCTATTTTTGCCCGGATAATGATCGTTCCGTCATCCCGGTACCCGGAAAAGCCGTGCAGGTAGGCGTTTTCTACAAGCGGCTGAAGGGTCAGCTTGATTACGGGAAAATCGAGCAGCTCTTCGGGAAGCTCTTTGATCAGCGTTACAGACTGCCCCCGCGCAAGTTTCTGAATGTTGATATAATTCTCTATCAGTTCCAGCTCTTTTCCAAGCGGAATCCGCTCTACTCCGCGGGACAGAGCCACCCGGAAAAAGCCGGAAAGAGAAGCAATCAGTTCGGTGGCATTCTCCTTATTGTCATTCTGGATTGCCCACAGGACAGAATCCAGTGTGTTATACAGGAGATGCGGATTGATCTGGGACTGCATGAGTCTCAATTCCATGATCTGCTGCTTTTTCAGATCAATTTCCCGTTCATTGGCCGCCCGCTCAATATGATCCAGCATATCATTGATCTTCTGGCCGAGATAGGCAATCTCATCATCTCCAACAGGAACATAACGTTCTCCGGATTTTTCGGTATAGGTCTGTTTGACAAATTCCGTCAGTTTCTGGATGGAAGAGGAGAGCCGTGAGGAAAGAAGAAAAGCGGAGAGAGCGGCAATCAGACAGCTCACAAGAACAACCAGCAGAATGGACTTGATATAACCGAAAACCTCGGTCTTGCCGATTCCGGAATAATAGTCAAACGGTGCGATCAGAACTGCATGATTTCCAAACACGGAACAGTAGGAAACAATCTCGGGTTTGAAATCAAAACCTCTGTTATGAACGGAAATTGTATCATATGGTCTGTTTTTGCTCTTTGTCAGTTCAAGCAGTTCCTGATCCTCATACTGTTCTCCGATCAGATCGTCCGCCGGACCGGCTAGGACAGTACCATCCGAACCCATGATCAGGCAGTTCTTTGAGATGTATCCGAAGGTTTCACAGAGAGCGCTGTTATCGATTGCAATTGCGAGAATCCCGATTTTTCGAAGTGTTGTACGCTCATATAGAAAACGGAAGAAAACAAGAGCATTCTTTTTCTGTTCTGTAGTGTTATCAAAGATCTGACAGATTTGGAAAAACCAGGGGGTATATCCGTTAGTAAAGTTTTTGCCGTCTGTGTTGAGAAAGCCAATACATTCTTCATAACTGTCATATTCAAAATGGTACTGTTTCCCCAGCTGGTACTGATCCCCGTTTTTCAGATAAAGCCCTGTGGTTTCAAAGGAAATACCGTTTTCCCCGGCCAGTGCTATTGTGTTCAGAAACTTCATCAACAGGGTGTTGTGCTGTATCCTGTCCGGAAGTGAATCAGCAGAGGCAATCTCCTGAAGGCTGTCGATCTGAAGAATCTGAGAGGCAAACTGATCTACGTCAGAGTAATAATTGTCAATGGCCATGGCAGCATTTCGTGCATTGTTTTCAGACTGAAGCCGGGCCATTTCCACAATCTTGGAGTTTGCAATCTGTATGGATACGAAGGCAACAATAAGAACCATCAGGATACTGAGGGCAGTGATACTGATGATGAGTTTGCTTCTGAAAGAGCTTTTTATGAGTCCGTTTCGTTCCTTTTTTTCCATAAATACATTCTATTATTAATTGTCTGTTTTGTCAGTATTATTCTTCAGCGGAGGTTAATATTTCGGGGGATACGTTAATAATTTGATATCGTCACTGTTTTTGTTTATAATATACAGGAAAGATGATATTATGGGATAAATGGTTGTCAACATTAACAGAAAGTATTGAACTTATAGACTCTTTTTCATACACTTATATTGACAGATCATATTGAATGATTTGATTACAATTAAAAAGGAGAGTATTATGAAACGTGTATTAGCAATGGCACTGGCTGCAGTACTTGTACTGAGTCTTGCAGCATGCTCTGCAACACCGGCTGAAAGCATTGCAGCTTCAGCGGCAGCAGAAGCAGCTCAGACAGAAGCAGCCAAGACAGAAACGCAGGCAGCAGCAGCTCCCGCGGCATCCGCGGCACCCGCAGAGGAAGAAAAAGTCCTGCAGGCACAGTGGAATCAGGGTATCGGCATCGACACTCTGTTCGAATCCCCCTGGCATGATCTTCAGTCCCTGTATCCTTACATGGTCTACGAGGCACTGTTAACAGTTGACGAGAAGCAGGGTGATAAGATCGTTGGAAAACTTGCATCCGATTATTCGATCTCCGCAGACGGTCTTACTTATACCTTCACTCTTCGTGACGGTATCAAGTGGGAGGACGGCAGTGATCTTACCATGGACGATGTGGTGTTCTCCATTACCGGAAAACTGGCAGATCCTGTTTCCAACTATAATAATGAGCTTCTGGACATCGCAGGTGCTGCCGCAGTAAAGGACGGATCCGCAACAGAGCTGGAAGGCCTGAAAGCTGACGGAAACAAGCTGACCATCACCCTTTCGAAGCCGAATAACGGGTTCTTAAAGGCCATGGCCATGACCTTTATCCTTCCCAAGAAGGAATTCGATGGTGTTGCTCCTGCAGATTATCAGTCTTCTGATTTCTTCAAGAAGCCTTATGGTACAGGCCCCTATAAGATCACAGATGTGCAGTTCCCCGACTATTTCATCGCAGAAGCACGTGATGATTACTGGGGACCCAAAGCAGGGATCAAGAAGGTGCAGTTCACCAGCTACCAGACCGGTGGAAATGACGCCATTGTTGCAGCCCTGATCTCCGGAGAGCTTGACTATGCATACGGCAATGCCATTAACGATATCACCGTAGCAAACAACGTAGTAGCACAGAATTCCGATGTGGAAGCAAAGCTTCTCACCTCAACTTATACCAGAGCATGCGTGTTCAATCTCGCAGGAAGTGCTGACGGAAAGCAGCACCCCGGCATCCAGAGCAAGGAAGTAAGACAGGCTCTCAGCATTCTGTTCGACAGAGAGGGTGTTGCAAGCCTGTACAACGGTCAGGCTGAGGCAAGAACCACATTTGTTCCGAACAGCAGCCCGCTTTACAATCAGGACATCCCGGTTTATAAGAGAGATGTTGCAAAGGCAAAGGAACTTCTTGATTCCGCGAATTTCGATTATTCACATCCGATCCGTCTCTGCTATTACTACGATGATCAGACAACGATCGACGCTATGACACTGATCACTCAGAACTGTAAGGAAGCCGGCGTTATCTGTGAGCCGTTCCTGGCCACCGGAGATGTTGGAGAAATCCTTTACGGTTCCATGAACTATGATGTAATGTACTTCGGCGCAAGTAATTCAGATGCAGTACTTATCTACAATGCAGAGTGTGTCGGCGGCGGCGAGGATATCGAGCTTGTCAACGATGACTTCCGTCAGGCTACCTTCAACAGTGTAATGGATAAGTATAAGGGAGCAACCAATGACGCAGATGCCAAGGCGGCTGCAGATGAGCTGCAGGCAGTTTCTCAGGAACACTGCTACATCTTCCCGGTATACGGTCTTAACAAGGTTGTTATCTATAACGGAGCACATGTATCCATCCCCGCAGAGCTCTTTGTAAATGATAATGAGAATACAAGAGATTATCATTTTGAAGAGTGGAGCTTAAAGTAATTTTGTAATCGCAGTTTTTTATGCCCCGCGGTTTCGACCGCGGGGCCATTAAGAGGTACGTATGATCAAATATATTGCCAAAAGACTTTTGCAGCTCATTCCGAAGCTGCTGATCATCTCTCTGATCATTTTTTTGGGACTGCAGATCCTTCCCGGTGATGCAATCACAAGAACGATTTCTCCGGAAGTCTACAAATTCATGACACCGGAACAGATGGAAGAGCTCCGTGAAGCCCTTGGTCTGAATAAACCTCTTTATGTCCAGTACTTTACCTGGCTGAAAGGAATCCTGCACGGAGATTTCGGATATTCCCAGTCTTCCGGATCAGATATTGCGAGCATGCTCGTCAGCAGACTTCCTTCCACAATCGAGCTCACTTTCATTGGACTGATCGTTGCCAATATACTCGGGCTTCTGTTCGGCTATATTGCTGCACTTAATAAAAATTCTTTTATAGATTATCTGTTTACGGCACTCAGCGTGATCGGCATCTCTGTACCGGAGTTTTTCTTCGGCATTGCGCTGATACTTCTCTTTTCCCTTAAACTGAAGATCCTCCCTACCGGAGGCCGGATGGCTGCCGGAAAACCGGGTTTTGTGGATAGAATTCCATACATGATCATGCCGGTATTTGCCATCGGTATCTCTTATATTGCTACCCTGATGCGGTTTACCAGAAGCTCCATGCTGGATGTTCTCAACAAGGATTATATCAAGACAGCAAGAAGCAAAGGCCTCAACGAGACGGAAGTCAACGTAAAGCACGGATTCCGGAACGCTCTGATCCCGGTCATGACGCTTCTGGTATTCCGTCTGCCGATCCTGGTGAGCGGTACCGTGGTGATTGAGAGTATCTTTAACTATCCCGGGATGGGAAGCATGGTACTGGATGCCATCTCTGCCGGGGATATGCCGGTCGTGATGATCACGACCATGGTAATCTCGGCCGTGACACTGGTTGCAAGTACGCTGGTAGATGTGTTAACGGCACTTCTGGATCCCAGGATCCGTCTTGAGTAAGGAGGCAGAAAATGAACGGCAAAACGAACAGTCTCCTCAGGCAGAGATTTGAAAAATTTATGTATAACAGGCTTGCTGTTGTAGGCTTCTTAATGATGCTGCTCATCATTCTGGCCTGTGTATGTGCGCCCTTATTTACTTCCTATGATCCGACTTTTATTGATGTTTCCTTAAAGGAACTCCCTCCCTCAAGGGACCATCTTCTCGGAACAGACCGTCTCGGTCGTGACATTTTTGCCCGTCTTTTGTATGGCGGCAGGGTTTCCATCTGGATCGGTATGGCCAGTGCGGTGGGTGCCGGTGTGATCGGCGTCGTGCTCGGGTGTATTTCCGGATATTTCGGCGGAACGTTGGACCAGGTACTTATTTATATTTCGGAGATTTTCATGACGTTCCCGCGGACACTTCTGGTGCTCATCTGTGTCGGTCTCGTGGGACAGAGCACGGCAAATATCATCTGGATTTTCATACTTACCTCGTGGGCAGGCACCATGCGTATCGTCAGGGGAAAGATACTGTCCCTGAAGGAAGAGGCTTTTGTGGAAAGCTGTAAAGCAAACGGCGTCAGCGGCTGGTCGATCATGTTCCGGCATCTGCTGCCCAATACGCTTGGCCCGGTAATCGTCGATATGACGCTCAGCGTGGCGGGATGTATCCTTGCCGAAGCAGGACTCAGCTTCCTCGGTATGGGAGTCGCACCCGATGTCCCCACCTGGGGCAACATCATCAATGCTGCCAAGAGACTGGATATTATTCAGAATATCCCGCTTCTGTGGATTTCCCCCGGACTTGCTATTTCGTTATTTGTACTCAGCATCAACTTCTTCGGCGACGGGCTGAGGGATGTGTTTGATCCGTCACAGCAGTAAAGGAGTTCAGCATGGAAAAACAACATGAAAATGTTCTGGAAGTAAAAGATCTGCAGACGCGTTTCAGAGTGCAGAAACGGGTCGTGAATGCCGTCAGCGGTGTTACTTTTGAGCTGAAAAGGGGAAAAGTTCTCGGGATCGTCGGTGAGTCCGGATGCGGAAAAAGTGTATCGGCGCATTCGATCTTACAGCTTCTTCCCAAAACGGCATCGATTGATAACGGGACAGTCACTTATTATCCAAAAGACGGAGAACCCATCGAACTCACTAAATACGGACCGAAAAGCAATGAGATCCGAAAGATCCGCGGAAAAGATATCTCCATGATCTTTCAGGATCCGATGACATCGCTGAATCCCGTTTACACGATTGGAAGTCAGATTGTTGAAAACCTCAGAAAGCATGAAAATATATCCAAAGCCGAAGCGAAGGAAAGGACCATCGAACTGTTAAGGAAACTGGGAATTCCCAATCCGGATGTCCGTTTCAATGAATATCCGCATCAGTTTTCGGGCGGCATGAAACAGCGTGTCATGATTGCCATTGCGATGATCTGCAATCCCGAGATCCTGATCGCAGATGAGCCGACAACGGCTCTTGACGTAACCATTCAGGCACAGATCCTCGGGCTGATGCGAAAGCTGCAGGAGGAGCACGGAACCTCGATCATCCTGATCACCCATAACATGGGAATCGTGGCGCAGATGTGCGATGATGTGGCTGTAATGTACATGGGAAGAGTGGTGGAGTTCGGTTCTCTGAAACAGATCTTCACCGAGCCGAAGCATCCGTATACCAAGGCTCTGTTACGGTCTGTACCTGTTCTCGGCATGGATAAAGATGAAGATCTCGAAACGATCGAAGGCAGTACTCCTGACGCGGCGACTGTGTTTAAAGGCTGTGAATTTGCTGATCGGTGCAGTGAAGCAAGGCCGGAATGTTTTGCGCGGTTTCCGAAGGATACCGTATATGATGATGGCCACCGGGTAAGGTGCATTTTATTCGAGGAGAACGAAAATGGCTGAGGCGGAGAAACTGCTCATAGCAGAACACATAGTAAAAAACTACGATATGAAAAAGAAACTGTTCGACAGGGAACAGAAGTCTGTGAAAGCTGTCGATGATGTATCTTTTTATATCAATAAAGGAGAAACTTTCGGTGTGGTAGGAGAGTCCGGATGCGGAAAGACCACTCTCGGAAAATGTGTTGTCAGGCTGCATGAACCCACTTCCGGCAGCTTAATGTATAATGTGAACGGTGAGATGAAGGATCTCTTAAAACTGGGCAGGGAGGAATCTTTTGACATGAGAAAAAAGATCCAGATCGTGTTCCAGGATCCGTATTCCTCGTTCAATCCGGTTCACACCATTTACGAGGCATTTGATGAACCTCTCCGGATCCATAACATGGGCAGCCGGGAAGAACGGATGGAGATCATCGCGGATGCACTTCGAACCGTGAATCTGCAGCCGGATTATATGAAACGGTATCCGCATGAGTTTTCCGGAGGGCAGCGGCAGAGAATCTGCATTGCCAAGGCTCTGGCTATGAAACCGGACCTGATTGTCTGCGATGAGCCGGTGTCGGCACTTGATGTATCGATTCAGGCAAGTATCCTGAATCTTCTGAGAAAGCTGCAGAGGGAAAAGGGAATCTCCTATATGTTCATCGCTCATGACTTAAGTGTGGTGCAGTATATTTCCCACCGGATTGCGGTCATGTATCTCGGAAAGATCGTGGAGACCGCGGATGCAAAGGAACTGCATACCATGAGCCTTCATCCGTATACGGAGGCGCTTCTTTCCGCGGTGCCGATCCCGAAGTACGGTGAGAAGATGGCTCAGATGGTGCTTCCGGGCGATGTGCCGAGCCCCATCAATCCTCCCTCCGGCTGTCATTTCCATCCCCGGTGCAGCCATTGCATGGAAATCTGCAAATGTAAAGAGCCGGAGCTTCGGACCATGAAGGGGACCACTCATCAGATTGCCTGTCATCTATATGACAATGATGATAGATTTGAGTAATAAAGGAGAATGAAATGAAAACAGGATTTGTGCCGGCACTGGGTACTCCTACCGACGAAAACGGAAACCTTATCGCAGCTTCTTACGAAAAAGAAATTGAGAAAATGATCGAATGCGGAGCCGTAGGCCTCCTTTCCATGGGTTCCATGGGCATTCAGGCATTCCTCAGAAACGAGGTCTGCGTGGAAGTGGCTGAGACCGCAGTAAAGGCTGCTGCCGGAAGGGTACCGGTATATGTTGGATGCATGGATAACAGTATCAACCGTGCGAAAGCAAGAATGGCTTCCATGGAGCATATCGGTCTTACGGCATTCGTATTCACCACACCTTACTATGAGATTGATTCCCGGGATCAGATCATGAAGTATTTCAAGGCTCTTGCCAATGCCACAAAGCACGGCGTCGTTCTCTATGATCTTCCCGGTGTTACCCAGCAGAAGATTACCTACAGCATGGTGTGCGAGCTTAAGAAAGAATGCCCCAATTTCATCGGCATCAAGTCTGCTGATATTTACATGTTAAGACACATCCGCCTCAATCCTGACTTCAAAGACTTTATCACATTCTATTCAGGGCTGGATGCATTTGACGTTGCCTATAAGTGGGGAATCGGAAACATTCTCGACGGAATGCTTCCCGCGGCTCCCGCAAATACCAAGGCAATGATCGAGGCGCTGGATGCAGAGGACTACGAAAATGCTGCAAAGTATCTTGACAATATCATTTCCTTCAGAGATTTCTATGTTGATAATGATCTCTGGCCGGCTTTCTCCGCTTCCATGAATCTGCTTGGCTTTGAAGGCTTCTTTGCTCCGGACTGGGCTACTCCTTTAAGTGATGAAGCAGTGGCAAAAGTGAAGGCAAAGATGCAGGAAATCGGAGAGCTTTGATCAATAACCGTATGTTAGTAATATTCGTTATGCGGCAGCAGTCAGTCTGCCGCATTTTATAAAGGGTCATGATGAGTACGATATACAGAAAAAATACTTTTGAGGATTTCCAGAAGGGAAAATTCGGCAATGGCGGACAGAACATCTACTGCTCGAAAAAAGGTGTTCTGCAGCGGATTTTTAACTATGATGTAACGGGAACAGGGTATCCCTGTATCCCGGTGGCCAATTCCCACGGCATGGGAGAGCGGCCTCCGATTCGGATCCTGACGGAAGAGGGGAACGGATTCACGGAAAGTTTTCTTCCTTCCGAAGGAAGTTATGAAGCCTGTGTCTGTGACCTTACCGGAGACGGCTTTGATGACCTTGTCATTGCCTGCCAGAATAACGGAACCCATACGGACACCTGCGGTATCATTTACCATGGAAGCTCAAAGGGGCTTACTGTGGATTACCGTGAGGAACTTCCTGCGGCAGATTCTCTTTCGGTATGTGCCGGCAGGTTCTCCGGCAGGAAGCCGGAGATCTGCTTTATCCGGAGCGAAGGCTTGCGGATCTTTCCGCAGGATGAAAGCGGTTTTGATGCCGTGACCTTTACGGATCTTGACATTCAGGCAGTTACCGGAGCCTGTGCGGATCTGGACGGGGACGGATATGACGATCTTTACCTCAGGCTTGCGGACGGCACCCTTCTGGTTCTCTGGGGGTCTGCGAACGGACTTTCCAAAGAAAATGCCACAGTCGTGGGACATACGAAAGAGGAGCCGGAAGCTGCCAGAGGGACGACAGCTCTTAGGAGAGGGCATTCTTCAGGCTGGAGGTGTGCGATTCTCTCCTTAAACGGAGAAAAGTACCTTTTTGCCGGCGGTGACAGCGCTTCCTTCTATATCTGTGACCGGGACCGGAACTTGAAAGAGGCATTTACGCTTCCCTGCGGGCATGTCATTCATGCGGTTTCCGGAGATTTTACGGGCAAGGGGAAAGACGACCTTGTGATCCTCCGGTCGGAAAGCCTTGATGAGGAAACGGATTCCTATTTCTATGCCGGCGGCAATGTTTCCACGGAACCGACGATCTTCAAAACAAGATCCGTCCTTTCGGGGACCTATGCAGCTCTGAAACAGGGGCCTTTACTCTGTGCGGCGCAGGGCCGCACGTCGGAGACGCATACCGTGTCCCAGCAGCTGATCTCGTTTGGTTCGGGCAAGCCGGAGGTTGTTACTGTCTTTGAAGCTTTTGAACCTTCGAGGATCCTTTCCGGAAAATTTAACGGGCAGGATACACAGCTTGTTGCGGTGGACCATGAGGCCGGCGGGTATCTCGGAAAAGAAAAAACGCGGCTTTATCTTGGCGGTGACTGGGAATTCGGCGAAGAGCATATGATTGAGCTGGAGGGCTCCGCGGCGGTGGATATGCACCTCTGCGACTTAAACGATGACGGAAAAACCGATGTTCTCATCACGAACTGCTCGGAAAACAACCCCGTAGGTGATCCGGGAAGCTATATCTATTATCAGGATGAAAACGGCTTTTCTGTGAAGAACCGTTTTATCCTTCCCACCGTACGTTCCCACGGGTCGGCCATCGGCGATTTCCGGCACAGCGGATATCTGGATATTGCGACAGGCGGTATCTGCAACCGGGAGATCCGGATTTTCCGGGGCGGTCCGGACGGGTATTCCAAAGAAAGGATGGACCGCATTATAATCGGTCCTCAGACAGAAGGGTATGTGCCCAGTGTGGGGAACGTGTTCCAGGACGATTCCATCTGGCCGGAAGGGGAAAAGGAACTGGCATGGAGCTATGGCGAAGTCCGGTGGATGAATACGGCTGATTTTAATCAGGACGGCTGGCTGGATCTCTTTGTCTCGGCGCATGCGCTTCCCTACATACTAATCTACCTGGGCGGACCGGACGGATTCCGCTCCGACCGGTATATTAAACTAAATGCACCCGGTGCCATCAACTGCACTGTCGCGGATCTCAATAAAAACGGGTATCCGGACCTGATTATCAGCCACCATTTTATCTCTTCTAAAGCGGCAAAATATGAGTCCTATCTGAGTATCTACTGGGGTGGTCCCGAAGGGTATTCAGACAGCCGGAAGACCATGCTTCCCACCCACTGCGCGAACGCGGTGACGGCCGGGGATTTCAACGGAAACGGCTGGTTGGATCACTATGCGACCTGCTTCAATAACGGAAGGACGAGAGATCTCCTGAGCTATGTGTTTGTCAATGACCACGGACATTTCA
>JAZUHZ010000290.1:0-13134 GCA_045642005.1 Candidatus Avilachnospira sp. | reverse complement strand
CCTCATCCGGCTGGTTTCACATCCCTGCCTAAAATGTGAGGGATGTGAAACTGTCGGATTTCCCTGATTTCACATCCCTCTTGACGAATTTCCGTTCAATGCCTCTGCTGCCGGACGGTTTCTGTCTCGCAGACTCCCGAGGGCGTCTGGTCAATGTGTGGCATGTAACTCATCGTTTTATGAAGTACGTGAAAATGAAAAAAACACTTGCCATTCTCCGGGAAGTATACTATAATCTTCCCCGCAAGCTTCCTTGGCTCAGCTGGTAGAGCGACGCATTCGTAATGCGTAGGTCGCCGGTTCGAATCCGGCAGGGAGCTTTTTTCGTATAAAAATGCATCAGGGAGGAGAATCCATGGAGTACATTTTAAATATGCTCGAGCTTATGCCCGATGAGAAGGAAGCTTTCATCAAAACCGCGGGGGAGAATCCCCAGGTGTTTGCCACCCTCGGAAAATATGAAGACGGAACTCCGGTCAGCGACGCGGACTGGGAAAAGGCCACGGTGATCATCGGTGTGCCGAATCCGACGTTCCTGAAAAAATATCCCGGATCCTGTAAATATCTGCAGGGGAGAATGGCCGGCCCGGATGCTTTCCTGAAACCGGGTCTTCTTCCGGAGGATACCATTATCGCCGGATGCCAGGGCGCCTACGGGCAGTCGGTTTCCGAGCATATGTTTGCCATGCTGTGGGGCATTATGAAGCGACTCCCCCAGTACCGGGACAACCAGTTTTCTGGAAAATGGGAGGATCTCGGCAAATGCAAGACCCTCGTCGGGGAGAATGTCATGATCATCGGTACCGGTGACCTGGGAAGCTCTTTTGCGAAGCTCTGCAAAGCCTTCCAGGCCCATACGTTCGGAGTTCGGCGGAATAAAGAGATCCCTGCGGAGGGAATTGACCGGATGATCGGATTTAACGAGGTGGATGCGCTGCTTCCGGAAATGGATGTGGTGATCAATATGGCGCCGTCAGGGCCCCTTACGAACGGTTTTATGACAAAGGAGCGCCTCCTTTCTATGAAACCGGATGCCATCTTCTTAAACGGCGGAAGAGGAGGATTTGTCAGTTCCACAGTGCTCGCGGAAGTGCTTTCTTCCGGGCATCTCTTCGGAGCCGGCATCGACGTGACGGATGTGGAGCCTCTGCCGGCAGATCATCCGCTCTGGCAGGAGAAAAGATGCTATATCACGCCGCACAAGGCGGGCTTTGACAAGATTCCGGTTACTTTCCGGAAAGTTGCCGCCATATGTCTCGACAACCTTGACCGGTATCTTTCCGGCAGGGAACTCAGGAACAGAATACGATGAAGAAAGATACCGGCCCGGGGCCGGTATTTTTTTCAGGAACTTTGATTTTTTTATGTGGCGAACCGGGCGTCTTTGTTGTATAATACTTTAATCTATGGAATTTTGTTCGGAGGAAGAATGGCAAAAGCGGAAGAATACAATGCTTCGAGTATTCAGGTGCTGGAAGGACTGGAACCGGTAAGGACGAGACCCGGTATGTATATCGGAGATACCGGCTCAAAAGGACTCAATCATCTGGTCTATGAGATTCTCGATAACTCGGTGGATGAGCATCTGGCAGGTTACTGCACGGAGATCCGTGTGACCCTTGAAAAAGACGGATCCTGTACCGTAAAAGATAACGGAAGAGGACTTCCCGTGGATATGCACCAGAAAGGCGTATCTGCGGAGCGTGTGATCCTGACCACTCTTCATGCCGGCGGAAAGTTTGACAATAATGCCTATAAGACTTCCGGAGGCCTTCACGGCGTAGGCTCTTCCGTGGTGAATGCCCTTTCTAAGGAAATGACTGTCAAGGTCTGCCGCGACGGAAATATCTATTATGATTCCTACAGCAAAGGACTCCCGACAACGGAACTGGAAAAGGGGCTTCTGCCCGTAATCGGACGTTCCCGTCAGACAGGAACGGAGATCCGTTTCCTTCCGGATGATACGATTTTTGAAAAAACGGTTTTCAAACAGGAATGGATCAAGTCGAGGCTTCACGAAACGGCCTATCTGAATCCCGGTCTGACCATCAATTACGAGGACAAACGGCCGGAGACCGCCGAGGAAGTCACCTTCTCCGAACCGGAAGGAATCCGGGCCTACGTCAAGGAACTGGTGAAGGGACAGACACCCGTCACTCCGTTAGTGTATTTCAGTGATTCCGTGGAGGGACAGGAGATTGAAGTCTGCTTCCAGTTTGTGGATGCCTTTGAAGAGAATATCCACGGTTTCTGCAACAATATTTTCACCCAGGAGGGCGGCACTCACATCACCGGGTTTAAGACAAGGTTTACACAGCTTGTCAACTCCTATGCAAGGCAGCTCGGGATCCTAAAGGAAAAGGACCAGAACTTTACCGGTCCGGATACCCGGAACGGCTGTACGGCCGTGGTGGCGATCCGTCACCCGAATCCGATGTTCGAGGGACAGACCAAGACGAAACTTGCCAGCGCCGATGCGGTGCAGACCGTGTCTCAGGCGACCGGAGAAAAACTTGAGCATTATTTTGACCGGAATGCGGAAGTGATCAAAGCCGTCATTTCCTGTGCGGAGAAGAGCGCAAAGATCCGGAAAGCCGAGGAGAAGGCCAAAACGAACCTTCTCACCAGACCGAAGTTCTCCTTCGATTCCAACGGAAAACTGAAGGTCTGCACTTCGAAGGATCCGGAAAAATGCGAGATCTTTATCGTCGAGGGAGACTCCGCCGGCGGCTCGGCCGGTACCGGACGGAACCGCGAATTCCAGGCTATCCTTCCGATCCGCGGCAAGATCTTAAATGTGGAGAAGGCCTCCATGGACAAGGTCCTTGCCAATCAGGAGATCCAGACCATGATCAATGCCTTCGGCTGCGGTTTTTCGGAAGGGTACGGCAACGATTTTGATATTTCCAAATTACGGTACAATAAGATCATCCTGATGACGGATGCCGATGTGGACGGCTCGCATATTGACACGCTGCTTCTGACATTCCTGTACCGCTTTATGCCGGAACTGATCTATGACGGACATGTGTATATCTCCATGCCGCCTTTATACCTTGTGACGCCGAAGAAAAAAGGCGCGGAACCCCTGTACCTGTATGATGACAGGGCGCTTTCAAAATATCAGGAGAAACACGAACCCTCTTCCTATGAACTGAAGCGGTTTAAGGGACTCGGGGAAATGGATCCGCCGGATCTCTGGGCCACGACGCTCGATCCGGAAAGAAGAGTTCTGAAACTCGTGGAAATCGAGGATGCAAGAATGGCCTCCGAGGTCACGGAGATGCTGATGGGCTCCGAAGTGGGCCCCAGAAAAGATTTTATTTATGACCATGCGCATGAAGCGGAGATTGATACCTGATGGCAGAAAAAATATTACGAACTGAATATGCGGAGGAGATGCAGAAATCCTATCTGGACTATTCCATGTCTGTCATTACCGCCCGTGCGGTACCGGATGTCCGGGACGGACTGAAGCCCGTTCAGCGGAGACTCCTCTACGATATGGATAATCTCCATGTGCATCATGATCACAAAGAAATGAAGTCTGCCCGGATCTGCGGCGACTGCATGGGACGTTTTCATCCGCACGGAGACTCCTCGATCTATGAGACCATGGTGGTCATGAGCCAGGATTTCAAGCGGAGCGTCCCTTTAGTGGACGGAAAAGGAAACTTCGGCTCTGTAGAGGGCGATACCGCAGCCGCCTACCGTTATACGGAGGCCAAGCTGCAGCGCTTTACCGATGAAGTCTTTTTGCGCGATCTGGACAAGTCCGTGGATTATGTTCAGGCCTATACCAATACCGAGGGAGAACCGGTGGTGCTCCCCGTCAGAATCCCGAATTTCCTTCTGAACGGATCGGAAGGCATTGCCGTAGGCATGACGACCTCCACGCCCTGCCACAACCTCTCGGAGCTTTGTGATCTCTGCGCGGCATATGTGGACGACCCCGAAATGAGTCTCGATGCCATGCTTTCCATCATGCCGGGACCGGATTTCCCGACCGGCGGAATTATTTCCAACGGATCGGAACTTAAGGAGATCTATGAGACCGGAACGGGAAAGATCAAAATCCGCGGCAAAGTGGAACTGGAACCGGCGAAGAAACGCTCGGAAAAAGACCGCCTGATCGTGACGGAAATCCCGTATACCATGATCGGCGCCGGCATTGCCAGATTCATGCAGGATACGGCAGACCTCGTGGAAGCCAAAAAACTTCCCGAGATCACCGACATCGGCAATACTTCCGATAAGGAAGGCATCAGTATTTTCCTGGAGCTTAGAAAGGATGCCGATCCGGAGCGGGTAAAGGCTGTTTTATATAAAAAGACAAGACTCGAAGATACCTTCGGCGTCAATATGCTGGCGATCTGTGACGGCAGACCCGAGGTGATGACCCTTCCGGGAATTCTCCGGGAATGGCTTAAGTTCCAGCATGAGATCCTCGAGAGGAAGTATCGGGCGCTTTTAGAGAAGGAAGAGGACAAACGCGAGATCGAGGAGGGACTGATCCTGTGCTTCAATATTCTGGATCTGGTGATCGCCGTGATCCGCGGCGCCAAAAACCGGAAGGATGCCGAAGCCTGTCTCACAAAAGGCGATACCTCCGGCATCTCGTTCAAAGAACCGTCCTATTATGAAGACGCAAAACACCTGAAATTCTCGGAGCGGCAGGCAAAAGCCATCCTCGAGATGCAGCTCTATAAACTTATCGGGCTGGAGATCCTCGAGCTTCAGAAGGCCTACAAGGAGACCATGAAGGCCATTAAGCTCTACACCTCGATTATCAAAGAGCGGGAAAAGAGAAACGAACTCATCAAAGAGGACCTCAAAGAGATCAAAGAACGGTACGGCACTCCGAGAAGAACCGTGATCGCCGATGTGAAAGAGACCGTGGTCGAAGAGAAGGCGCCGGAAGATCTGCCCTGCGTCTTCGTGATGGACCGGATGGGCTATGTGAAACTCCTTGATCCCGGGGCTTACGAAAAGAACAAAGAGACGATCGATGCGGAGAACCGCTTTATCATCCCGGCAACGACGAACGGGAAGATCCTTCTGTTTACGGATACCGGGGATCTGCATCTTCTGAAATGCCAGCAGGTGCCCTTAAAGAAAGTGAAGGAAAAGGGACTTCCGGTTGACAATATTACAAAATATAAGGCAAATGAGGCGGAGATCGTGTTTATCGGTTCCGAGGAGGCGCTTCGCGGAAAACTTCTTCTGTTCATGACCGAGGGCGCCATGATCAAGCTGGTTCCTTATGAGGAGTTTGAGACGAACAACCGTCAGGTACAGGCCACGAGGCTCGAGGACGGAGACAAGGTCTGCTCCATTGAGCCGGTATCGGAACTCGGTGCCAATACGGTGGTTACCTGGACGGACAACGGTTATTTCCTCCGGTTTGCCATCGATGACATCTCCATCCTGAAGAAAAACTCCCGCGGCGTGAAGGCGCAGACACTGAAGAAGGATGCGAAAGCCCTGGGAGCCAGTGTGGTCACCAGTGATCTTGTGATCATGAACGGAACGGTTCCCGTGCGGCCCAACCAGCTGAAAATCGCCCTTCGCGGCGGAGCCGGAACAAAACAGAAAGGCTAACCATGGCAGATTACAAAATTTTCACGGATTCAACCTGTGATGTAAAAAAAGAGATCCTCGAGGAATGGGGAGCCGGGTATTTTAATCTGACCTTTTATTTTACCGATGACGAGGAGAGGCAGTATAACGACATGGACATGCCGGCTGCGGATTTCTATCGCGAGATGAGAAACGGCCGGATCGCAAAAACCGCCGGCACGAATATCGAGATCATTAAGGAGGCTTTCCGGAAGGAACTCCTTCTGGGGCATGACATCCTGTACCTCGGCTTTTCCTCCGCCTTAAGTTCCACCTACAATTCCGGCGTGATCGCCGCAGAGGAGCTTTCCGAAGAGTTTCCCGAAAGAACGATTTTCTGTGTGGACACGCTTTCCCAGTCGGCCGGGCAGGCGATGCTTCTCCGGCTGACCCTGGATCAGAAGGAGGCCGGAGCCACCCTTGCGGAGGCGAGGGAGTATGCAGAGAGCATGAAGCTTAAGATCGCACACTGGTTTTCCGTAGACGATCTCACCTATCTGGAACGGGGCGGCCGTCTCTCGAAAGCCTCCCTGGTGATCGCGACGGTTCTCAATATTAAGCCGATCCTCCATACGGATCCCGAAGGAAAACTTGTCGCCGTGGAGAAGGTGCGCGGACGGAAGAAATCCATCCAGTCCATGATCGATAAATACGGGGAACTGGCGGAAAATCCGGGAACAGAGCCGGTGTACTTCTGCCATTCGGATGCGGAGGAGGATATTCTCTACATGAAGGACCTTTTCCGGGAAAAGTACGGCATCGAGCCGTCCATGATCCTGGATGTGGGTCCTGTGATCGGATCCCATATCGGTCCGGGAACAGTAGCTATATTTTATGTTGCGAAGGAACGTTAACCTTCAGAAAGCGCCAGGAAATGAAAAAAGAAGAAGCCCGGATTCAGAATCTTTATGATCTTACGCATACCGCTGCAGCTCCGCTTTTGTCCAGGGTCGAGTACCCCTGGGAAGTGCTTCCCGAAATCAAGGCCTTCATTCTTGAGACCGGAAAGAATCTGCCCGAAGAGGAGTATTATCATCCGATCGGAGAAGACGGCACGGCAGCGGAGGACATCTGGATCCATAAAAGCGCAAAAGTTTTTAAGAGCGCATATATTGCAGGACCTGCGATCATCGGCCCGGAGACGGAGGTGCGTCACTGCGCCTTTATCCGCGGTTCGGCACTTGTTGGAGCGCACTGTGTGGTGGGCAACTCCACAGAATTAAAAAATGTGATTCTGTTTGATAATGTGCAGGTTCCGCATTATAATTATGTAGGTGACAGCATCCTCGGCTACAAGTCCCATATGGGCGCCGGTTCCATCACTTCTAATGTAAAGAGCGATAAAAAACTGGTGGTCGTTCATTTTGAGGATACCGGTGTGGAAACGGGGATCAAAAAATTCGGAGCCATGATCGGCGACGGAGTCGAAGTCGGATGCGGATCCGTGCTGAATCCCGGCACCGTGATCGGAAAAAATTCAAACATTTATCCCCTCTCCAGTGTCAGAGGAGCCGTGAATGCAGGCAGTATCTATAAAAAGCGCGGAGAGATTGCCGTAAAAACGGAATGATGGGTAGTACCGGAAGACAAGGTGTAATTTTTTTATCGGTGCAAGCCGAAGAAAGGTATAAATATGAAGCAGATCTATGACAATGTTTACGAGTTCACACATCCTCTTATCCAGCACAAGATCACGATGCTGAGGTCAAAGGAAACCGGAACCAACGAGTTCAGAAAACTTGTTGAGGAGCTTGGCATGCTGATGGGATATGAGGCCCTGGCAGATCTTCCCACCGAGGAGATTGAAGTAGAGACCCCGATCGAAACCTGCATGAGCCCTGTGATCGCCGGCAGAAAACTGGCTATCGTTCCGATCCTCCGGGCAGGCCTCGGACTTGTTCCCGGAATTCTTCAGCTGACTCCCACTGCAAAGGTCGGACATATCGGAATGTACCGTGACGAGGAGACCCATGAGCCGCATGAGTATTTCTGCAAGCTTCCGAGCCCCATCGAAGAGAGACTGATCGTGGTAACAGATCCCATGCTCGCAACCGGCGGATCTGCTGTGGATGCCATCAATCTGATCAAAGAAAAAGGTGGAAAGAACATTAAGTTCATCTGCATGATCGCAGCTCCCGAAGGAATCAAAAAGCTCCATGAAGTTCACCCCGATGTGCAGGTTTATATCGGACATGTGGACAGAGAACTGAATGAGAACGCCTATATCTGCCCCGGTCTCGGTGACGCAGGTGACAGAATCTTCGGAACCAAGTAAATAGAGAAACGTCCGGGCGGCACTCTCTGCCGCCCGGCTTTTCGTGTATAGGAAAAGAAACAGACAGAATCATTGACTTTAGTGTGCTAATGTGCTACCATGCTGCCATGCAAAATGACGGGAGCATTCTTTTGTATGAATATTCGTGACGAAGCCTTATTTGAAAGCGAAAAGATTATTTTCGCGCTCCGGGAGCTGTATCTTAAAAGCGGATATACACCGTACCGGATGTCCAAATTCGAGGAATATGATCTTTACGCAAAGAATAAGGATTTCCTTGTATCAGATAACGTAATTACCTTTAATGACCGGAACGGGCGTCTTCTTGCCCTGAAGCCGGACGTTACCCTTTCGATTATCAAGAATTCGGCAGATGATCCTTCTTCCGTAAAGAAGGTTTTTTATAATGAAAATGTTTACCGCCCGGATAAGGACTCGGGTTCCTTCTCGGAAATCCGGCAGACGGGCGTGGAGTGTTTCGGAAATGTGAAAAATGAGGAGATCCGCGAGGTCTTACAGCTTTCCTATGAAAGCCTGCAGTCCTTTACGGATTCTTTTGTGATCGCGCTTTCCGACATCAGTATCCTCTACGAAGTGATCGGACGTCTTTCGGTTTCTCCAGGCTCCGGGCAGGCTCTTTTAGAAGCCGTGGGAACGAAGAACCTGAAATGCATCCGGGAGATCTGCCGGGAGGCGGAAAGCCCGGAAACCGCAGAGCTTCTGACAAGGCTTCTTTCCCTTCGGGGAAACCTTTCCGAGGAGATTGCCGAACTGAAAGAGATTTTCTCCGGCATGGATCTTCCTTCCTTTGCCGGCTTTTTACAGGTCATGGAACCCATCCTCGGCACAAAGGAAGAGGAGAAGTTTACGTTAGACTTTTCCGTAACGAGCGATTTCCATTACTATAACGGCATCGTGTTCAAGGGGTTTCTTTCCGGCATTCCGCAGCCGGTGCTTTCCGGCGGTCAGTACGATAACCTCATGAAGAGACTGCACCGCCGCTCCAAAGCCATCGGATTTGCCGTCTATACGGATCTCCTTGGTTCTTCCGGGGAACCCATGGAGAAGGCCTCCGACGGGTTTATCAATGTGGCGCTTCCGAAAGGACGCCTTGGAGAAAAGGTCTACCTTCTCTTTGAGAAAGCAGGATATGAATGTCCGAAGCTTTTAGATCCCGGCCGCCAGCTTATCTTTGAAAATACGGAAAAAAAGATCCGCTACTTCTGGGTAAAGCCGTCTGACGTGGCCATCTACGTGGAACGGGGTGCCGCGGATATCGGTGTTGCCGGAAAAGACATTATTCTTGAATACGAACCGGACGTGTATGAACTTCTGGATCTTTGTATGGGAAAGTGCCGCATGGCGGTGGCGGCGCCGAACGGGTTTGCAGACGATCCGGGAAAGACCCTCAGGGTTGCGACCAAGTTCAGTAATATCGCCAGTGCCTACTACCGCAGCAAAGGGCGGGACATCGAACTGATCCACTTAAACGGCTCTATCGAGATCGCCCCGATCTTAGGGCTTTCCGATGTTATCGTGGATATTGTGGAAACCGGGTCCACTCTTCGGGAGAATAACCTTTCCGTGATTGAGACGGTGGTTCCCATCAGCGCGCGGCTCATCGCCAACAAGTCTTCCGAGAAGTTTAAGCGGGAGGCAATTGAAAGAATAGAAAACGGCCTGAGAAAGGCAGTGGAGGAGAATCAATGATCAGAATCCTTTCCTACGGTGAAGTAAAGAATGAAGAGATTTTTGCAAGAAGCGTTCCTGCGGTGAATGTGGAGGAAATTGTTTCCGGAATTATCGAAGATGTCAGGAAACGGGGAGACAAGGCGCTCTTTGAATATACAAAGAAGTTTGACAAGGCGGAGCTTACGGATCTTTTCGTGAGCGAAGAGGAAATCGAAGAGGCTTTCGGAAAAGTGGAACCGGAGTTCCTGGAAATCCTTGCGAAAGCAGCACAGAATATCCGGAAGTTCCACGAAAAGCAGAAGAGGAACTCGTTTATTATTAATGACGAACCCGGGATCGTGACCGGACAGAAAGTGATTCCCTTAGATAAGGTGGGTCTCTATGTACCGGGCGGCACGGCGGCCTATCCGTCCACGGTTCTCATGGATTCCATTCCCGCAAAGATCGCCGGTGTGAAGGAAGTGGTCATTGTGACACCTCCCGGACCGGACGGAAAAGTGAATCCCGTGATCCTTGCCGCGGCGAAGATCGCCGGCGTGGATAAAATCTGCAAGGTCGGCGGTGCCCAGGCCGTGGCAGCTCTCGCCTACGGCACGGAGAGTGTTCCGAAAGTCGATAAAATCGTGGGACCCGGCAACGCCTTTGTCGCGGAGGCCAAAAAACAGGTCTTCGGCCGCGTGGCGATTGACATGATCGCAGGACCTTCCGAGATCCTCGTTGTGGCAGACGGAAAGACCGTTCCCCGGGTTTGTGCGGCGGATCTTCTTTCCCAGGCGGAGCACGATAAGATGGCTTCCGCGGTGCTCGTAACAGATGATATGGAATTTGCCAAAGCCGTTTCCGCGGAGCTTGAGATCCAGATCCCGAAGCTTACGCGAGCGGAGATCGCCAGAGCTTCCATCGACAATAACGGCAAGATCATTGTGGCGGAAAACCTCATGCAGGCCATTGAAATTGCCAATGAGATCGCGCCGGAGCATCTCGAACTCTGCGTGGACAATCCGTTCGACTACATGGACGCCATCCGGCATGCCGGCAGTATCTTCCTCGGAAGAAACTGTCCGGAAGCGTTAGGCGACTATTTTGCCGGCCCGAACCATACCCTTCCCACTTCGGGCACCGCAAAGTTTTCAAGTCCTCTCTCTGTGGATGACTTTGTGAAAAAGATGCAGTATACCTATTATACCAGAGAAGCCCTTTCCGAAGTGGCGGAGGATATCGCGTACTTTGCCCGGAAAGAAGGACTTACCGGCCACGCAAAGAGTGCCGTGGTACGTACCCGTCTGGACATCGAAGACTGTGAGGAACTGTTATGAGCCGATTTTTCAGTAAAAACTATGCTTCCCTCGTTCCCTATACCCCGGGAGAGCAGCCTCAGAACCGGAAATATCTGAAACTGAATACAAACGAATCTCCCTTCCCGCCTTCACCTCTGGCGCAGAAGCTTGCGAGAGAAGCGGCCGGAGAAGTACAGCTGTATTCCGATCCCGAAGTAAAGGCGCTTCGGGAAATGTTCGCGCAGAAGTATCCGGTGTCCGAAGACGAAGTGGTCTTTGTGAACGGTTCGGATGAGATCCTGAATTTCTGCATGATGGCATTCTGCGATGACGAGCATACCTTAGCGTATCCCGATATCACCTACAGTTTCTATGATGTGGTTGCGGACTTAAATCACATTCCGGTACAGAAGTTCCCGCTCCGGAAAGACTTTACCGTCAATGTGGAGGACTATATCGGAATCCATAAGAACATTTTCATCGCCAATCCGAATGCCCCGACCGGTATTGCCCTTCCGAAGTCGGAGATCGAGCGCATCGTCGCATCCAACCCTGATAATGTTGTGGTGGTGGATGAGGCGTATGTGGATTTCGGTGCGGAAAGCTCTCTGGACCTCATTCATAAATACGATAACGTGATCGTCTGCCAGACCTTCTCGAAATCGAGGTCTCTGGCCGGCGCGAGACTTGGATTCGGCGCGGGAAATAAAGAACTCATTAAGGATATCAATACGATCCGGTTCTCCACGAATCCTTATAACATTAACCGCATGACCATGTGGGCCGGCATCGGTGCGCTGACAGATACCGATTATTTCAAGGAAAACTGCGCGAAGATCCAGGCGGCCCGCGCATGGACCGCAAAGAAGCTCAAAGAACTCGGCTTTGTGATGACAGAGTCCAAGGCAAATTTCCTCTTTGCAAAGCACCCCTCAATCGGCGGGCAGGAGCTTTATCTTACCTTAAAGGAAAAAGGCGTGCTGGTGCGTCACTTCGAGACGCCGCTTCTTAAGGATTATAACCGTATCACTGTCGGAAGTGATGAACAGATGGAAGAGTTTATTGAAACTGTGAAAGAGATTCTGGAGGAAAAGAAATGAGAAGCGCCACTGTCGTACGGAAGACAGCCGAGACGGATATCGAGTTGTCCCTTCTGTTAGAGGGAACCGGAAAATCCGAGATCGATACCGGCTGCGGATTTTTAAATCATATGCTCACGCTTTTTGCCTCTCACGGCCGTTTTGACCTTACCGTGAAATGTATCGGGGACGTGGATGTGGATTACCATCATACCACGGGGGATATCGGCATCGCGCTCGGAAAGGCTTTCGCGGAAGCGCTCGGCGAGAAGCGTGGCATTCACCGCTACGGGGATACCGTCCTTCCCATGGATGAGGCTTTGCTCCTTACGGCCGTTGATTTTTCCGGCCGTTCCTACCTTGGCTATGCGCTTGACATCCCCACAGAAAAAGTGGGAGATTTTGACACGGAACTCGTGGAGGAGTTCTTCTGGGGCTTTGTCCGGGAGGCTGGATGCTCGCTTCATATCCGGGAACTTTCCGGAAAGAACACCCATCATATTATTGAAGGCGCTTTCAAGTCGGTGGCCCGCACCATGAAAGAGGCGGTGGCCATTGAGGAAGCTTATAAGGACGAGATCCCGTCCACCAAAGGAGTGCTCTAAATGACCGCGATTATTGACTACGGCGTGGGAAATCTCTTTTCCCTCTGCTCCTCCTTTGCAAAGATCGGGGAGGAAGCAGTGGTGACGTCCGATGTTTCCGTGATCCGGAGCGCTGACCGGATCTTATTCCCGGGCGTGGGAGCTTTTCGTGACGCGTCGAAGAAATTGACAGAATCCGGTCTTGGGGAAGTCTTAAAGGAAGAGGCGGCCAAAGGAAAGCCGATCATCGGAATGTGCCTCGGCATGCAGCTTCTCTTTGAACGGAGCTTTGAATACGGAGAGTATGAAGGCGTGGGGCTTATTCAGGGAAGCATCCGCCCGCTTTCGGATGTCGTGCCTGCAGGCCTTAAGATCCCGCAGATGGGATGGAATGCACTCGAATTCCGGAACGGCACGCATCCGCTTTTTAAGTACATTAAAGAAGGCGATTACGTGTACTTTGTGCATTCCTACTACGGGACCGAATGCGACGAAGACACCATTGCCGTGACCGAATACGGCGCGCCGGTGACCGCGGCTGTCGCGCATAAAAATGTGATGGGCTGCCAGTTTCATCCGGAAAAATCCGGAGACGTGGAAGTCGGAGG
>JAZUHZ010000289.1:0-4604 GCA_045642005.1 Candidatus Avilachnospira sp. | reverse complement strand
TATTCGGGTTCCTGCTGCGCTTTCGGTGCGGGTGCCTGTGCAGACGCCTTCACCTGGGGCTGGAACTCGGGAACCTCTGCCTGCGGAACAGTCTTCGGTCCGAAACCGAAACCAAGCTGAATGCCTTCCTCGGCAGGCGCTACTCTGGCCGCCCTTGATGCCTGAGAGGTATATCCGGTACTCTCCGGACGGGAGACGGGCTGCTGGATCTGGTCCTGCGGCTTCTGAGGAGCCTTCTGCCCGAAGATGTTCTTATTGAAAACATTGGAAGTCTTCGTCTGAGCCACGCCATCCTTGATGCCGGTGGCAATCACGGTGATGGTGCACTCATCCTGTACCTTCTCATCATAGATGGCACCGAAGATGATATTGGCATTTTCTCCGGCAAGCTGCTCGACATACATGGCCGCGTCATTGGCCTCGATGAGGGAGATGTCTCCGGATACGTTGATGATCACGTCGGAAGCGCCCTCGATGGAGGTCTCCAGAAGCGGGGAGGCAACCGCCTGTTTAACTGCCTCGATGGCCTTGTCGTCTCCTGTCGCTCTGCCGATACCGATATGAGCCACACCCTTGTCCTTCATAACGGTCTGTACGTCAGCAAAGTCAAGACTGATGAGTCCGGGCACATTGATCAGGTCCGTGATGCCGGTAACTGCCTGCAGAAGAACCTCATCGGCTTTCTTTAAGGCATCAGGCATGGTGGTGCGGCGGTCTACGAGCTGCAGAAGCTTGTCGTTCGGGATCACGATCAGGGAGTCAACACACTGACGGAGGTTTTCGATACCGGTCTCCGCATTGGCCATTCTCTGTCTTGCCTCAAAACGGAAAGGCTTCGTTACCACACCGACGGTAAGAATTCCCATCTCTTTTGCGATGCGGGCCACAATGGGAGCCGCGCCGGTTCCGGTGCCGCCGCCCATGCCGCAGGTAACAAATACCATATCGGCGCCTTTTAAGGCCTGGGTGATCTCTTCCGTGCTCTCTTCGGCTGCTTTCTCACCGATCTCGGGCTTTGCTCCGGCGCCGAGGCCTTTGGTGAGTTTTTCACCGATCTGCATTGCCGTCGGGGCCTTGCACAGCTGAAGATCCTGTTTATCTGTATTCACTCCGATGAACTCGACTCCGACAACGTTTTCGTCGATCATACGGTTTACTGTATTATTGCCGGCACCGCCGATACCCACGACGAGGATACGGGCTGCTGCTTCTGAATCGGGAATCTTTATTTCTAACATAATTAACGCCTCTCACAAGAATTCTATTCTAAATATAAACGCAATGCTCCCATTTTTCAAGCGCATTTCACAACTTCAGAAAACTTTAAGCAAATCCCATGCTTTTCAGTCCGGAATAAAGATGAAACCATTGGAATCCCGGTCATTATACCCGGATAGATCCGCGGTTCCCTTCATCTGCCGCTCCCGCATTTCACTGATCACGTCGCTGAGCACGGAAAGCTTTGTCGCAAGATACGAATCGCTTCCGATATTCACCTTGACAGATCCGTCATCAATATAGAGCGTGGCATTCCGGGCCTGGTCAAAGTGAATCTTCCGGCAGGGGATCCCGAACACCGAAAGCTGCGAGGTGATGTTCATGATCTCGTCATAGAGACGGGAATCGGCCACCTCGAGCTTCTTTCCCATAACAATCTCTCCGAACTTAAGGCCCGTGATCTCAGGGATCTCCTCTCTCCGCTCGCTGCCCGATTCGATGATCACGCCGTCATTGTCAAAATACAGAAAGCTCTGCATGTAATCGACATAGCCGAGAGGTTTCTTTTCGTAAAGAATGATCTCGCAGGAGACCGGACTCGTGACTGTAAGGCTGTAGCTCTGCACAAACGGATACTCCTTATGGGCTAAGATCCGGTGCTTCACAAAGGCCGTCACGGGGTTTTGGTCCCATTTTCCGGGAAGGATCATTTCGATCACTTCCTCATCGGAATAGGATTCGTTGCCGCGGACGGTGATCTCCCGGAACCTTAGATTCACAAGGACAATTAAAAGAAGCAGAAACAGTATGATCGTGGTCCACAAAAGAACCTGCTTCTGCTCCGGTCGTCTTTCTTCTTCGATATCTTCAAGATAGTCTAATTCCCGCATTACTCTGATAAAGGTATCCTGTTGGAAACAGAGAGTACCAGGCCGATCTCCGCCATGGTACACATGAGGGCAGTACCTCCGTAACTGATAAAGGGCAGCGTGACACCGGTATTCGGGATCACGCCGGTCACAACAGCGATATTCAGGATGACCTGCACCGAAATATGGGCCATCACGCCGATACAGATCATCTGCCCGTAGATATCCACGGCATTTTTTGCGATCTGGTAGATCCGGTAAATGATAAACACATAGAGAAGGACAATCAGCACCGCGCCGACAAATCCGAATTCCTCACAGATCACGGTAAAGATCATGTCGTTCTGCACTTCCGGAATCTTTCCGAACTTCTGGATGCTTTCGCCGAGCCCTCTTCCGGTAAGCCCGCCGGACCCGATGGCATAAAGTCCCTGGGTCGTCTGATAGGCATCGTCCGTAAATACTTCCGGATAGGCCCACGCTACGATCCGGCGCAGCCAGTACTGTTCGGGCCGTTCAAAGTTCCCGCTCCGGGCAATCGCCCACCGGACGACCGGTTTCGCAAAGAACATGCCGCTGAGAATCAGACAGAAACAGCTCCCTAAGAACAGATATTTCTCCGTGGCGATAAAGAGCATGATCCCGGTGATCGCAATCATGATAAAACCGGAGGACAGGTTCTGAGACAAGACGATAAAAGACGGGAAACAGGCGATGACAAGCACCAGAATAAACAGAAAGTTTTTATTGAGCCTTTTTCCGAAGACCGTGATCAGATAGGCCATGGTCATGATCAGTCCGGCCTTGGCCACTTCGGTCGGCTGGAAGCTGAAGCTTCCGATCTGGATCCACCGGGTCTTTCCGTGGGAGGCAAGTCCCATCACAAGGGTCAGCAGAAGAAGTCCTACGGAACCCGCATAAATTGCCCAGGCAAAGGGCCGCCACCTGAAGATCCGATAGGGAATCTTGGAGATCAGAATACAGGCAGCAAGTCCTATGCCGCCATAGGTCAGCTGTTTATTCAGATAGTAGCGGGGATTCCCGTTTTCGATCATTGCCGTATACTGCGAACTGGAGAAGATGATCAGAAGTCCGATCGCAAAGATGATAACAAGACCGAGAAGGAGGCTGAAGTCATAGTAATGACGCTTCTTCTCTGTCTTCGTCCCCGCTTTCGGTCCTTTTTGCGATACTGCCTGTTTCTGATAAACTACATTCCCTGCCATATAAATTCTATTATAGCGATTTTACAATATTTTTAAAGTCTTTTCCCCGTTCCTCGAAGTTCTTATACATGCCCCAGCTGGCGCAGGCCGGGGAAAGAAGGACATAATCTCCTTCGTCCGCATAAGAGGCACAGGTCTTTACGGCCTCCTCCATGTCATCTGCGTAAATGATTTCCTTAAATCCGTGTTTTTTACAGCATTCGGAAATTTTATCGCGTGTTGCCCCCATCAGGACGGCATACCGCACCTTTCCCTTAAAGAGTTTTACCCAGTCGTCATATTCCGCGTTCTTATCATACCCGCCGGCGATCAGGAGGGTGGGACCCGGCATTGCCTCCAGCGCCTTGATGGCGGCATCCGGGTTGGTTCCCTTGGAATCATTATAATAGCGGACACCGATCCGTTCCCGTACAAATTCGATCCGGTGCTCGACCGCCTTAAAGTTTCTGCAGGCCTTTGCCGCTTTTTCGGGACTCACGCCCATCATGAGCGCTACCGCGACGGCTGCGCAGACATTCTCATAATTATGTTTTCCGATGATGTTTAAGTGATCAATACTGATGATTTTCTTATATTCGCCGGAGATCTTCGCCGTGATTTCCTTTTCACGAAGGAACACAGCGTCCCCTTCCGGCTCTCTGTCACAGGAAAACCACACGACATGCGGACGGAGTTTCTTCTGAGCGCCGAATTTCCGGAGCTCCTCATCTTCGTAATTCAGGATAATATAGTCATCCTCCGTCTGATTGAAGGCAATGGCCTCTTTGCAGCGGATATAATTGCGCATGGTACGGTGCCGGTCCAGGTGATCCGGTGTGATATTTAAGATCGCGCTGACATGCGGATGGAAATCCATGATGGTCTCCAGCATGAAGGAGCTCACCTCAAGACAGGTCGCAGACTTTTCTGTCGTCTTTAACGCTTCCTCGGCAAAGGGCACACCGATATTTCCGGCAACATGTACATCCTTATACGCCTGTTTCAGGATTTCGCCGCAAAGGGAAACGGTCGTTGTCTTGCCGTTTGTACCGGTAATGGCGCAGATTTTTCCTTTGGAGGCCTGGTAGGCCACTTCCAGTTCTCCAAGGACGGGAAGTCCCGCCTTGTCGATAACCTTGACAAATTCCTCCCGGAGAGAAATGCCGGGGCTGATGACGCACATGGAGACGTCACGCAACTGAGGAGCATAGAGTTTCCCGGTAATAAGCGTTACGCGGTCCCCCTCGTCAAACTGGGACATGACTGCACGCGGGTCCGTTGCCGGATCCGAATTGTAAAGGACGGTTTCCCC
>JAZUHZ010000288.1:0-3814 GCA_045642005.1 Candidatus Avilachnospira sp. | reverse complement strand
TCGCCGCCCACGGCGAAAATATTGACGTTGTCTCAACCGAGAAGGTCGGAACCGAGTTTACCTTTACGCTTCCTCTGTACGGTGACGATGAGTAACCGGGCGGCGATGAGGAGCATGACTGCGATCCCGAGATATCCGTAGACGGGATAGACGACACCGATGAGATTGGAAAATCCCGCAAGGCTCCCCGCGTAGATAAAGCCGAAAATGAGAAGCCGGATCCCTTTCTTATGCCGGGAATACGCTTTCACTTTCAGCCGGAAAAACTCCAGAACGGCCACCATAGTGGATACCGCCACGCCGTACATCGCGAGGAACATCAGCACGGCATAGACGCGGGAGGCAAACGGCCCGAGGAGCCCCGCCGCTTCCAGCATGGGGATCTCGGTGCGGAGAACCTCCGGGTTATTATTTAAGGCCGCCAGGATCCCGATGGCCACGAGAAGGATCATCGCTGCTCCGAGCATGCTCCCGAGAACCATCGTGCGGATGGGGCGACGCGCCAGAGGTGCCCCTTTGCTTCCCGGGCGACGCGAAAGAGGAGCCCCCTTGCTTCCCAGGCGACGCGCCAGCGGAGCCAGGGAAGGAATACTCGAGATGTTATTGAGGCACGCGTAGTTGACCGCCGAGAGAAAGAGCCCGCCCGACAGCATTCCCGCCGTGCGGTCCTTCTCCGCCGCGATGTTTGCAAGCGTTCCGGGAATCCCGGTTTTCCGGATACTGAGAAAAGTGATGGCCGCGGAAAGCACCACCAGAAGCGGCACCGCTGCGGAAAAGACTCCGACCATGCCGGAAATGCCGAAAATGGCCGCCGCCGCGATAAGAGCCACGGTGACAAGACCGGTCACGGCTTCGGGAATCCCGAGAAGCTGCTTTGCCATCGAGTTGATGCCCGCCGTCATAATGAGCGCAATGCAGGCGATCAGGAAGGAATTGACGGCGTCCACCACGTACCCGGCGGAAGAGGTGCTTCCGTCTTTTTTCTTCGGGACCAGAAGATCCGAGAGAGTATCCGACCCGGTCACCATGGCCGCGAGGATGGAAAGAATGGTGGTAAAGCACAAAAGGGAGATCGAGAAGACGATGCCGCCGAAGCCCTTTTTCCCGAAGACGCCGAAATACTGCCACAGTTCCCGTCCCGAAACATACCCCGCTCCGAGAAAATTCCCGGCAAAGGTCAGCGCCATCTGTATCATTCCGATTTTTTTCTGATCATTTTCCATAACGCCTCTTATTCTACAGGGCCCCGGCAGGAAGGTCAAGAAGCATTTCCGCCTGCATTGCGTTGCGGACGCAACGTAAATTTCCGCTGTTTTCTGTTATCATCCCGGAAGTACAAAGACAGGAGGTACTGTTATGAAAAAAATTCTTGCGTTCATCACGGGCCTGATCGTGGTCCTTTCCCTTCTTTCCGGCTGCGGCGCGGCGGAACCGGCCGGCATAGCCGACACGGCAGCAGCGGCAGCTTCAGAAACCCCGGAAACTTCGTCCGTTTCCTCCGCCCCTCTCCGGATCGCCGGCCTGACCGGTCCCACCACCATGGGCCTTGTGAAACTCATGCAGGATGCGGAAGACGGCAGCGCTTCCGGAAACTATGAGTTTTCCCTCTACGGCACCGCGGATGAGGTAACGCCGAAGCTTTTAAAAGGCGAACTCGATCTGGCCGCCGTGCCCGCCAATCTGGCCAGCGTTCTTTATAATAATACCGAAGGACAGATACGGCTCGTCGCCGTCAACACTCTCGGCGTCCTGTATATCGTGGAAAACGGAGAGACCGTCACCTCGATCGAGGACCTGAGAGGGCAGACCGTGTATGCCACGGGCAAAGGCTCCACGCCGGAATACACCCTCCGGTATCTCTTAAAGCAGCACGGGATCGATCCGGACAAGGATCTCACGATCGAATTCAAATCCGAGCCCGCCGAGGTGGTGGCACTCATGGAGTCCCGGAAGAACGTGATCGCCATGCTGCCGCAGCCCTATGTGACCGTGGCCGGGACGAAAGTAGAGAACCTTTCCGTACGCCTGGATCTCACGAAAGAGTGGGACAGCCTCGGAAACGGTTCACAGCTCATCACCGGCGTGATGGTCGCGCGGGCGGATGTCCTTAAGGACCGCCCGGAAGAAATCAGAAAATTCCTCGGAGAATATGAGTCCTCCGTGAATTTTGTAAAGGAAAATACCGAAGAAGCTTCTCAGCTTATAGAGAAGTATGGTATAGTAAAGGCGGCCGTGGCCAGGAAAGCGCTTCCGGCCTGCAACCTGACTTTCCTTTCCGGCGCTGACCTTAAGGCTCCGGTATCCGGATACCTCGGCACCCTCTTTGAGGAAAATCCGAAAGCCGTCGGAGGAAAACTCCCCGGCGATGACTTCTATTACACGGAATAACGATTTGAAAAAAACAGACAGAAAATATCAGAATATTCTGGCAGTGGCGCTGCTCCTTCTTCTTTGGCAGGGAGCAGCGTCTTTGGTCGGGCAGCGGGTGATCTTTGCCTCGCCGCTTGAGGTGCTCCGGCGTCTTCCGGAGCTGGCCGCGGAGCCGGATTTCTTAGGTTCCGTCGGCTTTTCCTTCCTCCGGATCGCCGAGGGGTTTCTTGCCGGATTTGTCACGGCGCTTCTCCTTGCCGTCCTCTCCGGGCGTTTTCCCCTTCTCGAGACGCTCCTTTCCCCGCTCATGGTAACGGTGAAATCCGTCCCGGTGGCTTCTTTTATCATCATCGCCCTTGTGTGGCTTTCCTCGGCGCAGCTGTCCGCCTTCATTTCTTTTCTGATGGTCCTTCCTGTCGTCTATACCGGCTGCCTGTCCGGCATCCAAAACATTGACCGGCGGATGCTTGAGATGGCGGGGATCTACCGGCTTTCCTTTGCGAAGCGTTTCCGCTATATCTGGCTGCCGTCCATGCGGCCGTATATTCTTTCCTCCTGCCACACGGCCCTCGGGCTTTCCTGGAAGGCGGGGATCGCCGCAGAGGTCATCGGCATCCCGGACGGCTCCCTCGGAGAGAAGCTCTACGAGGCAAAGGTCTACCTCGCCACGGCGGATCTTTTTGCCTGGACCGTGGTGATCGTCCTTGTCAGTGTGCTTTTTGAAAAAGCCGTGACGGGGCTTCTCCGCCTTTTCTACAAAAAACTCTTTGCTTCGGGAGGACGCGCATGATCACCGTACAGCATGTTTCCAAAAGTTTCGACGGCCGCCCAGTACTCCGGGATCTGACCCTTTCCTTCCCGGAGGGAAAAGCAACAGCCGTGATGGGTCCGTCCGGCTGCGGGAAGACGACGCTTCTTTCGATCCTCATGGGGCTTTTCCCTGCGGATTCCGGCACGGTGGCCGGTGTCCCGGAGAAGAAAGCGGCCGTTTTTCAGGAGGATCGCCTCTGCGAGGATTTTACCGCGTTTGAAAATGTGCGCCTCGTGCTTTCTGCGGAAAATGCAGCGGACCGCGCGGCCGCAAAAGCGCGGATCCTCGATACCTTTGACGGTCTTCTTCTCGGGGCATCCGCCTTTCAGCCTGTCCGGGAACTTTCCGGCGGGCAGAAGCGCCGCGTGGCCATCGCCCGGGCCGTCCTTTCCGATGCCGACATTTTCTTTCTCGATGAGCCGTTTAAGGGGCTCGATGAGGCATCAAAAAAAGAAGCCGCGAAGCTTCTTCTGGGAACCGGAAAAACCATGATCCTGGTCACCCACGACCGGGCCGAGGCGGACCTCCTTGAGGCCGAAGTTCTGCCACTCACATCCCCGGCGTGAAACGCTTCCACCCACATACCCGGCGTGAAACGCTGCCGAGCGTGAAACATCGGAGATGTTTCACACT
>JAZUHZ010000287.1:0-27812 GCA_045642005.1 Candidatus Avilachnospira sp. | reverse complement strand
ATAAAAAGTTCCATATGGAGTTTTTTGAATAAATCTTTATATAGGAAAAGTTATGTGGCAAGCGTCACCGACCGTCACTAACCAAACATTTTGACGGAGGATACGATGCGGGAAAAATTCATAGAATCACTTCTTGTTGCTTACTGGTATCAGCATGACCTTAAGAGGATTACGGAGCGCTTAACCTGATTGCACTGTGCAAGTCGTGTCACTCGACCATACATGCGAAGAGAGGCGATTACTGGGGAACTCGCTGAGGGCAGGGGGTATCAAAATCTCTACAGCCTGCAGTTCTGGAGAACGGCGGGTGGGTTACGTGTGCAAAATCGCGAAATGAAAAGCGAAAAGTGAAATGAAAAATAGAGTTTTGGTAATGATTATAGTTACTTTTTGAACACAATTTGCAATATAAGTAATGAAAATATTGACTGTTGAGTATTTTTGCTGTATAATACGGGCGTGAAAGAGATATCTTCATCAAAGAAGGGAGCAAGAAAAATGGTTGATATGAATACAATGATTGCAAATAATATACTTGCACTGCTCAAAAAACAAAATAAAAAACAGACTGATCTTGCGGATGCGCTTGGAACAAACAAACAAACAGTGAACAAGATGCTTAATGGTACACGCATGATTAACGCTATTGAACTTAAATCCATTTCCGATTACCTTGATGTGAAGATGGAGGAGCTGACAAGAATAGCTGCAATGAACGCAGATACTAATATTGTTCATGCCTTTATGGGCAAAGTTCAATCAGAACAGGCAAAACAAGCTCTGCAACTTGCAGATGAACTTTCAGATATGATTCTATTTCATAAGAAGGTTCGTGAAAATGGAAATGCTATGATGGTTGCTTGGGAGGATGATTAATGGGAAATGTTTTTGAGGAAAGCTTGTTTAGTAAGCAGCCCAAACAATTTGAAAAAATAGATTCCCAGGCAAAAGCTTTTGCCGCCAATTATTGCGGAAGTACCATTATTCGAGACTCTATTTTTGGAATCGTATCAAATTATGCGAGAAAAAGAGAATTGTCTTTAGAAATACTTAGGTATCCGTTTAATGATGACGAACTTTGGGCTTTTACATTTGTAAAAAAAGGGACATTGTTTCTTTGTGTAAATTCTGAACTTGCTATGTGCAAACAGATTTTCGCTGTAGCTCATGAATTATATCATATACATTGCTATGCGGAGGATATTGATCCTGATGCGATAACAAGAGGATCGTTATTGGATTCAAAAACTGTTGATGATTTAGCCGTATCGAAAGAAGATCTTGAGGCCAATGCATTCGCAGGATTATTGCTGATGCCAGATAGTATGTTGGATGAGCAACTTAAGCTTTATGGTATCGAGGGTGAGCAGATTTCCGTAAATGAGGTTTTAATATTGATGGATTTGTTTGCACTCCCGTATAAAGCAGTTGTTCTACGATTAGCAGAGAATCATAATGTCACACCAGCTAAAGCTAAGGAACTGCTTATGGTTGATGCTGCTTTTGTGTCTGATCGAATCAAGCTTACCGGAAGGTCTCTCGGATGGCAGCAGAACAGTAAGGAACTTTCCTATTTTGGCAGTTTGCTCGATGATTTAGAATACAACAGTGAGAACGATCTTTTAACTGATAGCAGGGAGAAATCAGATAAGGCATATTTGGAAGAAATCAGAAAGGGCTTTCGTAAAGAAAGTTAAGGCGGGCATATGTCAAAAATAAAATATGCTCTTCTGGATACTGATTTTATTTCAAAGACTCATTTAATCCGTAAGGATGATCAGAACAAAATGATCGACCGGATAATGGAGATGCAAGGATACCATTTCTTTTGCCATGAGCAGATTAGGGTTGAGCTGAAAAGACACAATATTGGTAATTCTCCTGAGTGGCTGGAAACGAAGATCTCTGATGGATCTGTTCGTTGTATATCTGATGAAGAAATATTGGATGAACTGCATTCAATCTATTCAAATTCTGCTGAGGCTATGTATGTAAGCATGCTCAGGAATAGCTGTGAGGCGTACCAAAAAGGCTATTTTGAGGGAAACTTTACACGACTACAATTATTAGACTGTATGTCGATATCGAAGGAATCATTTCTTCAGGAACTTAAAGAAGATTGTGATGAAATCGGTGAAGGTAAAAATCTTGGAGAACTGAAGAGCTATGTGCTTCTTCAAATGTTGAGCACAAAACTGGGTGAACAGATTTATGTTTTCTGTTCGGACGATAGAAATGCAAGAAATGGGATAGTTAGTCTTGGTAGTGCCAGATGTATCAGTGTACTTACTGCATTTATGCGGCTTGAAAAAGAAGGAATTCTCAAAAGAGATGCTGCTGAACCATATATTCAGGCATATCTTGATGAATGCAGAGAACATAATCAGACTACGTTCAGGGTACACGATACATCAAAACAGATGCGAATGTGCAAGGTCCCTTGTGAACAGGTAATCGAGGAAATGTATTCTGGAAAATTAGAGTTGTTGCAGAACGGCAATCTGAGATACAAACAATAAAAGATAAGTATTTATTTGAAGGATCATGTGAAGAGCATGGTCCTTTTATTATGCCAAAATGGAGGAAGGAGGGATCCCGATGGCAGGAAGAAAACCAAAGCCTACAGCAGTTAAGAAACTGGAAGGAAATCCGGGCAAAAGAAAACTGAATACAAAGGAACCGGTACCGGGGAAGGGATTGCCCGACTGTCCGAAATGGCTTCTGCCGGAAGCAAAGAATGAATGGGAACGGCTTTGTGAGAAACTGAATCAGATGGGTGTACTTACGGAGATTGACAGAGCAGCATTTGCTGCATATTGTCAGTCGTATGCACGTTGGAAAGAAGCTCAGGAACATCTTGATTCTGAAGGTGCGACCTACGAGACAGAAAACGGTATGCAGAGACCGAATCCGTGGGTCAGCATCTGCAATACAGAACAACGGCTTATGATGCAGGCGGCATCCGAGTTTGGACTTACACCTTCGGCAAGATCAAGAATCATGGCAGCATCCGGTGTGGGCAAAGACGATGAGGATGAAATGGAGGCTATTCTCGGAGGTGAGAATTAATGGCAGAGAAGAGACCAGCTGGTTATCCGAGGCTGAAGAATTACAAGCCTTCCAAGTTTATGCTTCCAACATCTCATTATGATAAGGCAAAGGCAGACAGGGCTGTTAAATTTATTGAGAATCTATGTCATACCAAAGGTAAATGGGCGGGGAAACGATTCTGGCTCTTGCCGTGGCAGGAACAGCTTATCCGAGATATTTTCGGGATAGTTAAACCTGACGGGTGCAGGCAGTTTAGGACTGCTTTTGTGGAAATATGTAAAAAAGTTGGTAAGAGCGAATTGGCAGCAGCCGTCGCTCTTTATCTCTTATATGCGGATAACGAACCGTCCGCTGAAGTCTACGGTGCTGCGGCTGACAGACAGCAGGCATCAATCGTATTTGATGTTGCAAAGCAGATGGTTGAGATGTCACCGGCGCTTTTGAAACGTTCGAAGCTGATGACGGCAACAAAAAGAATTCAGCAGCATACCGTAACAACTGATTCCATTGGAAACCATACGGAAAACTGGACGGATTACCACTCCTGCTTTGCCACGGTCAGCGGTGAAAGCAGCACTGTCGGCGCGGAAACGGAAGCTGCCGGTCAGAAGGTTGATTCGGGAAAAGCAAACTTCACCATCCGTTACTGCCAGCTGTTATCGTCAATAAACTCTACGGACTTCCGGGTGCTTTTTAAGAATGAGATCTATGACATCCTGACGGTTGATCATCAGAATTATAAAAAGCGTTCACTGAAGGATGCCTGGTGCATGACCTTCGTTTCTTTTTGCTTCATCAAGGCGGAGCTTGCGGATCTCATTGTGACAGAGTGCGGCTGCGGTGAAACGGTCAGTCGGAACGCATCGATAAAGAAGAACTGGGTGGAGGCGGACTCTTATGTTCCGAAGCCAGGTGACATCATCATGTATGACTGGCAGGATTCAGGCTCCGGTGATAACACCGAATGGCCCGACCATACCGGCATCGTGGAAAGCTGTGACGGGAAGACCATCAACATCATCGAAGGCAACAACTCCGATATGGTAAAGAGAACAACCTACGCAGTAAACGGCAGATACATCAGAGGGTTCATCACTCCGGATTATGCCAGCAAGGCGTCAGCACCGGAATCGATGAAGGAGACTTATGATCTTCAGACAACAGCTCAGCTCTGGATCAGGAAGGAGCCGGTAAACGGAGCGACTGTTATTGCAATGCCGACCGGAGCGAAGGTGAAGAAGCTTACCAATCCGTGGGTGAAGGTTCGGTATGAAAAGGATGGCAAGATCTATGAAGGCTGGTCTTCTATGAAATACTTAAAAGACATCTAATAAAAGTCTATGGCGGCTGGTGGAGATTTGTTTCTCTGCTGGCCGTTTTTTTATTTTGATTCGGTCAAATTGCTTGGAACTGTCCTTACATAGCTGGGAAGGGAGACCTTCTACGAAATACGGGAGGTTTCACCGACTATGACAGAAGAAGAAATGAGGCAGCGGAACGAAGAACGGCGAGCAAAGCTGGATAAGGTGAGTCGCAGGAATATGGAAAAGTGTGCGGCCTTTATTGCGCGGATGATAGAGAAATACGGAAGAGAAGTATTGACTGAGATTGAAGAGAAAGAGCAGCAGGAAACAGTCAATCAAGTAGATGGATCGTCGGTCACGGAATGATGTGCTCCGGCGATTTTTTTATTGTAATTTTGGCGGTGTTATGGTATATTGTTATTCCAGACGGAAATACTGTTGTAAAGTGAGCAACCGAAAATGAACAAGAAGAATAATAGGAAAAAGTGCTATATATACACGCGAGTATCCACGGCTGCTCAGACAGAAGGTTTCAGCCTGGAGGCTCAACAGGAACGGCTGTATGAGTATGCAGAATATAGAAGTATAGAGATCGCAGGCGAATACTGCGATGCCGGCAAGTCAGGGAAAAGCATCAAAGGCAGACCAGAATTCCATCAGATGATGGAAGACATCATGAGCCAGAAGGATGATATTGCATATGTGCTCGTTTTCAAATTATCCCGCTTTGGCCGAAATGCTGCTGATGTATTGAAGTCGATGCAGCTTCTAAATGATTATGGAGTTGATCTGGTCAGCGTAGATGATGCTATTGACAGTTCTACGCAAGGAGGTCGATTAACGTTGACCATTCTATCTGCTGTGGCAGAGATTGAACGCGAGAATATTACTGACCAGTTTATGTCAGGGCGGCTTCAGAAAATTCGAGACGGAAAATGGTCAGGTGGCAGTGTTCCTTACGGATATCGAAATGTAAACAAAGAACTGGTAGTTGACCCTTATGAATCTGCTATAGTAAGAAAGATTTTTGAGCTATATCTTCAAGAAGACATGAAGGCAACATCCGTTGGCGTTTGGCTCAATGAAGAAGGTTATTTCAGAAAAGAGAATGGTGGCGAAAATCAAAAGCCATTTACATATGACTTTATCGTGAATATCCTGGATAATCCGGTCTATTATGGGAAACTGATATTTGGGCGAAGAACAAATAAAAAGAGCCCTGATGGAAAACAGATAAAACCGGATCCGGCGAATACAGTTATTGCACAGGGCGTACATGAAGCTATTATTTCAGAAGAAGAATGGAATCTGGTACAAAAGAAGAGAGAGGCATTATCCGATTTTAGTAGTAAGATTAATGACCCAGAACGAATCAGTCTTCTTTCAGGTATAATCAAATGTCCGATGTGTGGCGCGGGAATGATTGCTACCAAGAACAAACATGCGAATAAGAATCATGGCGGATATTATAAGACCATCCATTACTATTCCTGTATCAATCGCAGGAAGGCAAATGGAATGACATGTAGTTTCAGACACACTTATAATCAGGATAGAATCGATAGCTCAGTATTTGAAATACTTAATGGATTGACGAAGCTTCCGGAGTTTAAAAATGCGGTTGCATCGGCTTTAAGAAATCAGGATTCGGTTGAGCAACTGGAAAGAGATCTTCAACAAAAGAGAAAAGATCTTCGGAGTATGGAACTGAAAATTCGTAAGCTTGGTGAAGAGATGGACGGCCTTGATGTTCTGGATCCGCATTATGAAAAAAGGTTCGATGAAATTCAGAACGAGATTGACATTTGTTATGATAAAATTGAAGAGAATGAAAAAAGAATCAGTTCCATAAAAAGAAAATTGGATTCAGTAAACCAGGGGATAAAGGCGACAGAGAACATTGAAACGATGTTGAATCATTTCAGCGAGTTATATGACCGAATGACTTGCCAGGAAAAAAGAGAACTGTATCGTCTGTTTATCGATAAAATTGAAGTCCTTCCGGAAACACGCAAGGACGGGAAAATGCTGAAAAGTATCAGCTTCAGATTTTCACCGGCATATGGTGAGGATGGATTAACTCCTGTGGGAGATAGTGAAGATGATATTTGTTTTGAACTTGATTGTACAAAGCAGGGACTGACCAAAGCTGAAGCAAAAGCAACCTATGCAGAGCTTAAAAAATACATCATGGACAAGAACGGTGTTAATGTTTCATCTCTGTATATTGCACAAATAAAGCGGAAGTACGGGATAGACATGGGGATGAATTATAACATTGCAAACCATCCCGAAAAACGAGTACCGACGTGTCCAGAAGCAAAGGAACATATTATTCTTGATGCGCTTAAACATTTTAGAATGTTGGACCCGGATACAGAATTTGTGCCAAATAGTGAGGTAGTAGCGGATGAAGACTAAAAAAGAAAAATGCTATATATACATGAGAGTCTCAACATCCATGCAGGTGGAGGGCTACAGCCTTGAAGCACAAAAGGACAGGTTGACCAAATTTGCTGACTTTCAGCATATGGAAATTGTCAGAGAATATTGTGATGCCGGTAAATCCGGTAAAAACATTACAGGAAGACCCGAGTTCACACAGATGCTTCAGGATGTTGCAGATGATCGTGATGGCGTAAAGTATATTCTGGTGTTTAAGTTATCACGATTTGGAAGGAACGCTGCGGATGTCCTGAATTCTCTTCAGTATATTCAGGATTTTGGAGTAAACCTGATATGCGTAGAGGATGGTATCGATTCCTCTAAGGATTCCGGTAAACTTACAATCACAGTGCTGTCGGCAGTAGCAGAGATTGAACGAGAAAATATTCTGGTTCAGACAATGGAGGGACGAAAGCAGAAAGCACGTGAAGGAAAATGGAACGGAGGCCAGGCTCCATTCGGCTATAGATTGGATAAAGAGAACGATACTATTCAGATTGAGCCGGAAGAGGCTGCAATTGTCAGAATTATATATGATAAATATGTTCATGATGACATGGGTCTTGACTCTATTTGCAATTATCTGAATCAGCATGGATACACAAAAAGTAAATTGCGTGAACAGGAAGTAAACTATTTCACACGAAGCTTCCTTGCAAGACTGCTTGAAAACCCTGTTTACTCAGGCAAGATAGCTTACGGTAAAAGCACTACTGAAAAAGTCAAAGGCACCAGAGATCAATACCATAGAGTGAAGGTTGATACACCGCTGATCGCAGATGGAAAGCATGAGGCAATTATTGATGAAGAGCTTTGGCAGGCTGCACAGGACAAGCGGAAAGAGATGGGCGTAAAGTGGAATAAAACACATAGCCTTGAGCATGAGCACATCCTTTCGGGATTGATAAAATGTCCAATATGCGGGACGGGACTTGCAGGAACCGTCCGACGACGAAAGAATAAGAAAACCGGCGATTATAAGGATGATTTCTATTACCGGTGTCTGCATCGAAAGAAGATAGATGATGAGCACTTCTGTGATTATAAACCTTCTCATAATCAAGATGAACTGAATCGTAGAGTTGAAGAAGTCATCCTGGATATGATAAATGATGAAAGCTTCATGGGCTTCATAAAAGAAAAACTCGGGGAGAAGGTAGATGTCAGTGAGCTGGAGGCGGAGAGAGAAAAACTTAGAGGCCAATTACGGCAACTGACAGGAGCAAAAAAGAAGCTGACAGATTTATTGGATGCTTTGGATGTCACAGATCGGCATTATGATCGAAAGTACCAGGATATGCAGGACAGGCTGGATAACCTGTACGATAAGATCAGTGAAGTGGAGGAAGCGATCCAAGACGCAAATGACAAGATCAATGCAGTTTATGGTGAGCATCTGACAGCACAGGAGCTTTACAAGGTTCTCGACAATTTTGATGAGATATACTTCAAAATGCCAGATCTTGAGAAGAAGGAGTTTTATCAGAACTTCATTGAGAGTATAATATTATACCCGGATAAAAAGGCAAACGAGCGCATTATAGAGCAGATAGACTTTAAGTTCCCGGTATATTATGATGGTAAACAAGGCAGGGCAATTCGGTTGCTCAACGGAACAACAGTCGAAACGATTGTTTTGCTGGAAAAAGTTGTCAAGGTGAATCAGCAGGTTTGAATGATGAAATCCCAGTCTGCCAATGTGGAAATCGTAAAAAGGACATGGAGTTCATGGATGTCCCTTGACTCTCCCCTTAGAGGATAAGATACCATCCTTCTAGTGATGGAAAGGAGGAGTGATCATGTTCAGAATCGGAGAGTTTTCCAGGCTTTCTCTTACCACGGTGAAAGCACTGAGGTTCTATGAAAAAGAAGGCCTTCTGATACCTGCATCCGTTGACGAATGGACCGGGTATCGCTTTTATGAGACCGCTCAGCTTGAAACCTGCGCAAGGATCAAGTCGTACAGACAGCTCGGATTATCAATCGAAGAGATTAAAAGCATCTTTTCCGGAGAAGATGCAGGGAAGATTTTATCTGCGAAAGCAGAGAACTTAAGGAAACTCAGGGCAGATACAGAACTCAAGCTTTCCGTCATAGAATTTATTCTGGAGGGAAACGAAATGAAGTATCAGGTAACTGTAAAAGAGATTCCGGAGATGATTGTTTATACGTCGGAAACGGTACTTGTCAGATATTCAGACTGCATGCAGTGGATTCCGTCAGTCGGGGAAGAATGTCTCGAGCTGAATCCGGGCCTCAAATGCGCAGAGCCGCCCTATGAGTTCTGTGAATACCTTGACGGAGAGTATAAGGAAACGGATGTCCGCATCCGCCATAATGAGGCTGTTGCTGCTTTTGGAAACGAAAATGAACATATCAGATTCAGAAAGCTTCCGGCAGCAAAGGTGTTAAGTATTTACCACAAGGGCGCCTATGATACCATTGGCGAAGCCTATGCTTACATCATGGAGTATGCTGAAAAGAACGGATACGTCACAGCCGGCCTTGCACGCGAGAGCTACATTGACGGCATCTGGAACAAAGAGTCCGCAGAAGACTGGCTCACAGAGATCCAGCTTCCTGTGAAGTAATAGGAAAAAGGACCTCCCGGTCATCAGAGGCGGTGAACAGGAGGACTTCTTAATACTTGTATATGGATACTGCCATCAGTAGATGTGCAGGGCTGTCAGAAGAAGGGCAGAAAGCAGGAACCATATCCGGAAGGTCTTCTTTCCGGTAAGAAACGTGATGCCATGGAGAACCGATGCTGCCATGAGAGAAAGCACCAGCCAGCTGGAGAGAAGCCGTTTGGCGGTGAAACCGAAACAGTCTATGTAGAGGATGAGTTTGGAAAGCGCCGTGACGCCGAGCAGGAAGCTTTCCGCAAGAAGGAGAAGAACCATGATCCGGAATGCGGCGCTGTCCTCCCCGCTCCGGGACATATGTCTTGCAATCCAGAGAAGGGCAAAGTTCACGGGGATGACCTTACAGAGCTCAAAGAATCCCTGCCGGGCATACTGCGCCACCTTAAATCCTTCCGGAAGCATTCTCAGAAAGGCGCCAAAGAGGTAGCGGCCCTGTATGATGAAAAAGGCAGCGTACAAAACGGAAAAGACCCCCATCAGCACGGTAAAGAGGGAGGCGGGAACCCTGTGAAAGCTGTGCAGGAATGCTTCAAAACGGGCGCCTCTTGTTTTCTGCACTTCGGGATCCCTGACTGAGCTTCCGGCAAGGAGGCCGTATAGAAATGCTCCCGGAGGAAGACTCAGAATCAGGCGGAGAAAAAAGTCTTCGTCAATGTCGATCCGGATAAGGTTCCTTAGTTTTTCCATCATTTTTCCGAATGAAGCATCGGCATCGGAGAGAAGGCCTGCAGACAGGAGGAACAGAAGAAGTGCAATCAGGACGGCAAGAAGGGACCAGAAAACGGCCTTTCTGTCGCCTTTTTCTTTTGTTTTTCTCCGGAAAAAAGCCGAAAATGTTTTCAGCCGGAGAAAATAGTTTCCGAAAGGGAGAAGAATGAGTCCGTACAGAATGTCGCAGAGCAGAAGATGACCGGTGACGTCTTCACAAAGGGATCCGCTCCTGGAAAGGACCCACCATACGGAAACCGCGTGGAGAAGAAGTACCGGAACGATATACATTCCGATTCCCCGGGCCTGGTTTTCCGTCCAGATCCTGCATCGCCCGAAAGAGATACAGACGGTGAGAAAGAGAATGCAGAAAAGCCACACGGTACTTTCCCGGGAACGGGGCCTTTTTGCAAGAAGGACCTCTCCCAGTGCGAGAAAACACGCCGTGAAAAGAAGAAGGTATACCGGCGATTCACAAACCGGGTTTGTGTAGAGATAGGTGTAGAGATAGGCCAGGCCATAAGAGAGGAGAGCCGTGATCACGGCAGGTGCGGCTTTCGTTTCAGGGTAATCTTTACAGAAGGTGTGCATCTGCACATCTTTTTTTTCTTCTTCCATATGAATTTTTCCTTTCTCAGGTTACTCCCGGTATTCGAGAATGTCCCCGGGCTGACATCCAAGTTCATGACACAGTGCTATGAGCGTGGAAAAACGGATTGCTTTCGCTTTGTTGTTTTTCAGGATGGAGAGATTGGCCGGCGTGATCCCGACCTTCTCCGCAAGATCTCCTGCAGAGATTTTGCGTTTTGCCATCATGACATCCAGATTGACAATGATCTCCATGGACAGCACCTCATATGGTCAGATCCAGCTCATCCTTCATGGAAATTGCCTGCTGGAACACGTTTTTTACAATGCGGACGATGAGCGACATAAAGGCGGACGCGGCGGAAACAAAAATAAACGGAACATATCCTGCCGTACTCAGAAGGCAGATGCCGGAGACCGCCGCACACGCATGGCTCACCGTGCGGAGAATCCGGGTGTTTTCTTCCGTGAAGACCTGGGCGCTCCGGATATTCCGGAGAAGACAGCGCATCTTGTAGAGGCTTAGCCAGGCAAAGATACTGGAGGCATAGAAAGCCAGAAAGATGCAGATTTTTGATGCGCGGGAAAGCCCCCGAAGAGCGCCGAACCACGGGATGATCCGGAATCCTCCGAGGTCGGCTAAAAGAAGAATCACGGCAAATACCGCGATCATGATCTGCGAAAGGGTGATGCTTTTGTCTTTGTTCCAGTCCATAGAAATGACTCCTTCCCGTTGTTTCCCGGAAAGCATACACCAGAACTTATCGTATGTCAAGTAAAAAATATCGAAAAACGATAAAATTTGATTGATCAGCGAGAAAACAAAGAAAAGGCAGGGAGAAGATTTCCCCCTGCCTGACTTCCGAAATTATTTCCGGTTTACTTTACCGCTTCTTTTAATGCGCTTGACGCGGTGAATACGGGCTTTTTATGAGCGGCAACCTTTACCGTGGCACCGGTAGCGGGGTTGCGGCATTCTCTTGCAGCGACCTCGGCGGCCTTAAAGGTACCGAATCCCTGGAAGCTTACGGAATCACCGTTCTGCATCACTTCTGCCAGTTCCTCAACAAAAACCTTTGCAAATTTCTCGGCATCCTTCTTTGAGATTTCAGCCTTTTCAGCAACTGCTGAAATAAACTCTGCTTTTGTCATAGTGTTCTCTCCTTTCAAAACGATGCTGCCTATCATAGCACAAGGCTTTTGATTTCGCAACCTTCTGTTTTCTGTATTCTCAAAGGCTGAGCTCCATCCCGTCTTCCGCCATCAGGATTCCGGGGGGATTTTCCTTCCGGAGAGTCTCCCTGGTTTCATCTTTCAGGTGGCTTGCCAGGATCCTGCATCCCGGGAAGCTTTGATGGAGGGTGATCAGGTCGGGAATTCCCATATGTTTTTCGTTCCCCCGGGACAGGTCACAGTCACAGACCAGAAGGTCCGAAGTCTCTGCCATCCGGAGAACGTTTTCACAGAGGCAGGTATCTCCCGTAAAGCCGGCTGTTTTTCCGTTCTTCGTCACAAGATAGCCGCAGCAGTGCGGCAGGATGCCGTGGCAGACCGGAATCCGTGTTACGGAATACGCCCCGATGAAAAATTCATCTGCTTCCTGAAAGAAGAGATGACCGGCAGTCTTTTCCGGAGAAAATGACGTAGGGAAGCTCAGGCGAAAAAGCGTCTTGAGATCAGGAAGGATCCCGCCCGGCGCATAGACGGTAAGTTTTCCTCCGGATTTGACTTTTGAAAGAGAAAAAAGCGGGAGATCCAGCATATGATCGCCGTGTATATGAGTGATGAGCAGATGGTCAAAGGACAGAGGGTCAAGTCCTTTTTTCCGCATTTCCTTCAGCACTCCTCCCGGAAGGTCCACTAAGATCCTGTCGTCAATCCGGTAGGAAGCGCTCATTTTTGCTGAATTCATGTCGGCAGAGCCAGTAATTCCGATTTTCATAGGATGCGATGGTTTCTCCTCTTATCAAATTCCAATCCGTGTGTTACAATACGGACGTGTCCGAAGGCTTTTCCTTCGGGAACTTTCTGCGCAGCAGGAGGTAGGCAGTTCCGGCGGCCAGAAAGTTGAGTATCCAGCTGAACGGGTATACCCAGAGAAGGACCCGGTAGTCGTGATTCATCCGGAAAATGGTAAAAATCCACAGCATCCGGAATCCGATGGTGCAGATAATGCTGATCACTAACGGAATGACGGACTGGCCAAGGCCCCGGAGGGTTCCGTTCATGACCTCATAAAGCCCGACGATGAAGTATGTGGCGATCCATAACATCAGCTTAATCATTGCGGCGTCAATCACTTCGGAATCCGTACTGTAAAGCCGAAGGAGACTCCGTCCGAACAGCCTATAGGAAACGATAAAGCAAAGGCTGACCGTAACGGTGGCGGCAAAACAGGAAAGCACCACCCGATCGATCCGTTTGTATTTTCCGGCGGCGTAATTCTGCGAGGCAAAGGAAATCGATGCCTGGGACACGGAATTCATGGCCGCGTACTGGAACCCCTCCAGATTGCCGGCTGCCGAGTTTCCGGCCATGATCACGGAACCGAAGGAATTGACGGAGGACTGGACCACTACGTTGCTGAGGTCAAAAAGGGAAGACTGGATCCCGGCGGGAAGCCCCACCCGGGCAATCTGAAAGAAAGATTTCCTGTCGATTCCGAGGCGGGAGAATTCAAATTTCAGAGAGGAGTCTTCTCTGGACAGCGCCCGGAGCACGAGGATTCCGGAAATTACGAATGACATGACCGTGGCGATTGCGACACCGGCAATCCCAAGGTCAAACACGATCACGAGAACCAGGTTCAGGATCACGTTGATGATCCCGGAGAAAAAGAGATAGTAAAGCGGCCGCTTCGTGTCGCCGATACTCCTGAGAATGGCCGATCCGAAGTTATAAAGAAGAATAAACGGCATCCCCAGAAAATAGATCTGCATATAGGTGACTGCGAGAGGACGTACATCGTCCGGGTTGCCCATGAGCCGGAGAATGGGGTCTGAAAAGAAGAAGCCGATGACGGCCAGAAGGACTCCCGCCAGGAGAGAAATGCTGATCGCGGTATGAACGCCTTTCGATACCGCCTCCCCCTTTCCTCTGGCATAGGCACTGGCCACGGCCACGTTGACGCCAACGGAAAGACCGGTCAGAAGGTCGATCATCAGGCTGGTGATCGCGCCGGTCGAACCGACTGCCGCGATGGCTTCGGAGCCTACAAACTGTCCGAGCACCACGATATCCGCCGTATTAAAAAGCCGCTGCAGGATTCCGCTTCCCGCAAGCGGCAGAGCAAACTGAAACACTTTCGGCAGCAGGCTGCCGTTTAACATATTGATTTCATGACTGGATTTCTGCTGCATGATCTGTCCTTTGTAACTTTCATCAATTGCAATCCGTACAGTATAGCAGAAAGACCGGGAAAGGTAAAGCAGGGGAAGGGAGAATCCGATGGAACCAAAAATCAGAACGTGGGTCGAAATTGATACCGAAGCTTTCGTTCACAACTTAAAATATGCCATGGAACTCACGGGAAAGCCGGTGATGCCGGTCATTAAGGGAAATGCCCACGGGCACGGCGCCATCCGGGCCGGAAAGCTCCTTGAGGAAAACGGCGCCGCGGCCTTTGCGGTGGCCTGCATCACGGAAGCGATTCGCCTCAGAGAGGGAAACATCCGGGTACCGATCCTCATTCTCGGCTATACGCCGGAATTTATGGCAGAGAAACTCAGTGAGTACGATCTTACCCAGAGCATCCTTGACGAAGAATATGCGAGGGAACTCTGCCGCGAAGCACAGAAGGCCGGGAAAACGGTGAATGTTCATATCAAGCTGGATACCGGAATGACCCGGACCGGGATCTCCGCCCAGGAAGACCAGACCGAAGCCGCAAAGGCGATCCTCCGGATCGCCGGGCTTAAGAACCTTCGGATCACCGGGATCTTTTCCCATTATGCTGTCGCGGATGTGCCGGAAAAGGACGATTATACCGCCTGGCAGCTCTCCAATTATAAAAAGGTGCTTTCCGAGCTAGACCGTCTCGGATTTACGGCGCCGGTGGTCCGTCACTTCAGTAACAGCGCCGTCATTCTTTCTCATCCGGAATCTTATTTTGATATGGTGCGGATGGGCGTAATGATGTACGGATTCTATCCGGACGGGCACTGCCGGGAAGACGGCCCGCTCCGGGAGGCCCTTACCTTAAAGACAAGGGTGGCCCAGGTGAGAGAGGTGCCTGCCGGGACCCGGATCAGCTACGGCTGCACCTATGAGACAGAAAAACCTGCAAAAATCGCCGTTGCCGCCGCCGGCTATGCCGATGCCTATCCGAGAAGTCTCTCAAACCGGGGGGCGTATGCCGTGATCAACGGGCACCGATGCCCTCAGGTGGGAAGAATCTGTATGGATATGTGCATGTTTGACGTGACCGGTGTGGAGGTAGCGCGGGGAGACGAGGTGATTCTTTACGGAAGAGGCGGAATGCCGCTTGACAAGGTGGCAGAGTTTACGGGTTCCATTAACTGCGAGCCGACCTGCCTGCTGACAGAACGGATCGAAAAAGTATATATCTGACGGGCGGCGCACCGCAGGAGACAGAGAGAAAAAGAGGCAGTCGGGAGAAGGCCTCTTTTTTGTATTGACATATCTGTACATACTGTATATAATGTACATATACAGTAATCACAGAAGAGGAAAAGAAAATGACAATTCTGATTGATAACAAAAGCGGGACACCGATCTATGACCAGATCTATTCCCAGATCAGGAATCTGATCATTTCGGGGAAACTCGGGGAAAACGAAATGCTCCCGTCCATCCGGGGCCTTGCGAAGGACCTTAAGATCAGCTTCATCACCACGAAACGGGCATACGAGGAGCTGGAGCGTGAGGGATTTATCTATACGGTTCCGGCCAAAGGCTGCTATGTGGCGCAGCGGAATATGGAATGGATCCGGGAGGAAAATCTCAAAAGGATTGAAGAACACATGGATAAAATCACGGAACTTTCTGTTCCGTGCGGACTATCGTACGAAGACCTTGCAGAGATGCTCAGGTTCAGTCTGGAGGGAAAACAATGAATGCGCTTGAAATCAAAAATCTGACAAAAGAGTTTCCGGGATTCCGTCTCGACAACATTTCCCTGACACTGCCGAGCGGCTGCATTTTAGGCCTCGTCGGAGAGAACGGGGCAGGAAAAAGCACAACGATCCGTCTGATCCTTGATATTCTTCATAAGGACGGGGGAACGGTCACCATCCTCGGAAAAGATAACGAAGACAATATCTCTCTTACGAAAGAGGAGGTGGGCGTTGTCTTTGATGAAACAGGGATCCCGGACTGCTTTACCACCCGCGAGACCGGAAAAGTGATGTCAGGGATCTACTGTTCCTGGGACGAAGAGAAATATGAGGGGCTTCTCCGGCGGTTTTCCCTTCCTTCCGATAAAAAGTTCAAAGACTTTTCCCGCGGGATGAAAATGAAACTGGGAATCGCCATCGCCATGTCTCACGGCAGCCGGCTTCTCCTTCTGGATGAGCCGACGGGAGGGCTGGATCCCGTTGTAAGAGATGACGTCCTTGATCTTCTGCTTGACTTTACGCGGGATGAGGATCATTCCATCCTGATCTCCTCCCATATCGTCAGCGATCTCGAAAAGCTCTGCGATTATATTGCGTTTCTTCACAAGGGAAAACTGATCCTGTGTGAGGAAAAAGACAGGCTGTGTGAGGAGTACTGTACGGTTCACTGTCCGGCAGAGGAACTTTCGAAGTTTCCGATAGGAGCGGTGAAATATAAAAAAGAGTCCGGGTATGGCTGTGAAGCCATTGTGCGGAGGGAGTCGGTTCCGGAGTCCATGGAAGCCGGCCCGTTAAGTATTGAGGAACTGTTTATTTTTATGGTAAAGGAGGACAGATAAGATGAAAGGTCTATTGCTCAAGGATCTCTATGTGGCAAAGGAATACTGCCGCTCCTATCTCCTGATGGTGCTGGTGTTTGTCGGTGTTTCCTGTTTCAGCCCGGAAAACATGTTTTTCCTCTTTTATCCGAATATCTTCTGCGGTCTGATCGTGGAAACGCTGTTTGCCTTTGATGAAAAGTGCGGATTCCTACGTTATAGCGGCGCACTTCCCTGCACGAAAAAAGACTATGTCAATGCGAAATATCTTTTCGGGATTGCCGCGCAGTTTACCGTATATCTTCTGACCTGCATCTGTTACGGAATAAGCCTCAGGGGTTCCGGAAAGTTTGAACCGGGGTCCTATTGCAATGTCATTTCTCTTGTTTTCTCGGTATCCTGCCTGGCCGTCTCCTTAAGCCACCCGTTTATATTCCGCTACGGTGTGGAAAAGGGCAGGATCGCCTATTATGTTCTGATCGGTTTTGGCTGCGCAGCCGGCCTTGTTGCTAATTATGCGCTGAGCAGTCTGCAATTCACGGGAACTTTTCAGGTTCTCGTTCCGCCGTTTTTGTTCCTTCTGGGGATTCTCTGCTACCTGATTTCCTGGAAGCTTTCCCTCCGGTTTTTCCAGAAGAGGGAAGGCTCATGAATGCTGTGAAGAAGCGTCCGGCCTGCGGGCCGGCTTTTTTGATTGCTTTTTTCCGGCTTTCACAATATACTTAAGAAAAGTGGGAGGTGCGATGTATGCGGATGACCGATATTTTAGAAAAAGACAGGGAAAAACTGCTCACCGATCTTTCGGGAGGAAAGACACCTGCCGAGGCGGTGCAGATCATCACCGGAGAACTGGAGCGGCTTCTGATCACCTATAACAGCGGAGAAACCGTTCCGGAAAAAGGGGAAGCGGCCTCCCGGATGATGGAAGCGGTAAAGGCCGCGGTTCCCGTGCTTACGGGCATCGGGGATGTGAAGCTGTGGGAACGGGAGACCGGGACAAAGAAACCGGAGAAGAAAAAGATATCGGCAGTCTTCTGGATCCTGCTTTTTTTGAGCATGCTCTTTCTCGGGGGAACCGTAGCCCTTCTTGTGCTCTCGGACGCCGGGAAGCGCCTGTCGGAAGCTTTCAGCGTATCAGAAAGCCTTGGGTACGTGATTCCCGCGGCAGCAGTCTTCTTCAGTTTTCTGACCGGTCTCCGGCTTGGTTTTGGAAATAAAGGAGAAGCGCCGAAAAAAGAACGGAAGCTCGAAGTGATCGCGGACGGGGAGAAAATCTATCGGATCCTTCACGTGACTGCGCTTACGATCGACAGAGAACTGGAAAATATAACGCCTTCTGAATCCGGGAAAGCGGAGGAAGGACGGAAGGAAGTGACGGAGGAAGAACTGGAGCTTTATGGTTCCATTTTTGAGGCCGGGACGGCGGATCCCACCGGGATGCTTTCCGAATGTGTGGAAAACCTGCGGTATTTCCTTCATAAAAAGGGAATTGAAACAGTTGATTACACCGAAGAACATGACATGTGGTTTGAAAAAATGCCCGGAAAGGAGAGCGTAACCGTTCGTCCGGCGCTTCTTAAGGACGGGGAACTCCTCCGGCGGGGAATGGCGGTTATCTGAAATGAGAGAAGAGACAAACAAAGAGAAAATACCCGAAAGATTCTACGGATTTGATCTCGGGGATGCGGAGTGTGCCATAGCCAGCCTTCCGGAAGAGGCGGAGCTTCCTTCCATCCTATCGGTGAAGGGCACCGGAAGCTTTATCACCGCCTATGCAAGACGGGAGGACGGCTCGGTCCTGATCGGAGAGGAAGCCTGTTACGAACCAAAGGTGACGGAACGGAAGATCCGGTTTAAGAGCCGGTTCCTGATGGAAAAATCCGCAGCCAAAGACGTCCGGACTTTTGCCATGGGTGTTCTTTCCGAGCTTTCCTCTTCCGGCGGTCTTTTCGCCAACGAGGAAACTTCGTTTTATATCGGCTGTCCTGCCGGCTGGAGTCCGAATGATCGGGAACTGTACCGGGAGATCTTTGAAGCGGCCGGATATCCGCCGGTAAAGATTGTATCGGAGTCCCGGGCGGCCCTGATCTCCGCCTGCCGGTCAAAGCATCTGCAGGTAGGGTATGATATTCTGACAAAGCCGATGCTTGTTATTGACATGGGGTCTTCCACGACGGATTTTGCCTATATTTCCGGAGGAAAAGAGCAGACCCTTAAGACCGCCGGAGAAGTGTTCCTCGGCGGAGGAATCATGGATCAGATCCTTGCGGAGGAAGCTGTCGGGGATTCAACATTTTCCGGCCATCTGAAAAAGATCATGGAAGAAAGCGAGCCGTGGCGAAGCTATCTGGAGTTTGCCGCGAGAAGGCTGAAGGAAAAGTATTACGCGGATGAGGAGTACTGGAAAGAACATAAATGCACGCAGTCGGTGACGGTGCGGTATGATCTGCCGCTCCGGGTCACCCTTCGGATGGACGCCGAAATGGCAAGGAAGCTTGAGGAAAAGAAATGTGACAGGCTTTCCGGCAAGTCGTTTAAGGAGGTCTTTCTGGAAAGTCTCCTTGCGGTACGGGAACATATCGGCGAGGCGCAGCCGGAACTTCTGTTCCTTACGGGAGGCGTTTCGAAGCTGCCTTCCGTCCGTACCTGGTGTATGGAGATCTTCCCGGAGGCGGTGATCATCCTCGGCCGGGAACCGGAATATGCTGTGGCCAAAGGGCTTTCCTTAAGCGGGAGGATCGACCGGGAAGTACGGCTTTTCCGGGAGGATATCGCGGCGCTCGTGGAATCGGATGCCGTGGAGCAGATCGTCCGGCAGCATATCGATGACCTGTATAAGAGTTCCGTGGATGCCCTGGTGGAACCCCTTCTTTCCCACGCGGCGCTGCCTGTATTTGACCGGTGGAGAGAGGGTGCGATCCGCCGCCTTTCAGGCTGTGATGCGGAAATCGAAAAGGGAATCTCGGAATTTCTTCAGTCAGAGGAGGCCAGAACCATCCTTTCCGGAACCATTACCAGGTGGCTTGGGCCGGTGACCGGAGAAATCGAAGAGATCACGATTCCGGTCTGCGTGGCCCACAATGTACCGTATACCGCTCTCAGCCTGTCCTCCTATCTGTCCCTTTCGGATGTGAAGATCGGTCTTGATGCCAGAAGCGTTTTTGCTGTCGGGGAACTGACGTGGCTCATCAATACGATTGTTTCTGTCCTCGTAGGACTTTTATGCGGCGGCTCCGGAATCGCCCTGATTGCCCAGGGCCTTCCCGGAATCATCACGGGCGCTGCGGCTTCCCTTCTTCTTTTGCTGATCGGGAAGGAAAAAATGGAGGGCGCACTCTTGAAAACAGATCTGCCCGGTGCCATCCGAAAGCTCGTTCCGAAGAACTATTTCGAAACGCGGCTCGACCGGATGGCGGGAGAGGTAAAAGCAAGCTTTCTCAAAAATCTGGAGAAGGAGAAAGATGACGAGATTACCGGGGACATGGTGGAAGAGATTTCCGGCCAGCTGGAGCGCTGCCTGACAAAGATGGCAGACGTTGTGGAACTTCCGCTTGTGTAAAGGAAAGTCCCGGAAAGAGGTTATGATGAAGGTTTATGTGATTGACGGACAGGGCGGACGCCTCGGGCAGCTTCTGGTGGAGGAAATCCTCAGAGAGGTGCCGGAGTGTGATCTGACGGCGGTAGGCACCAACAGTATTGCCACAATGGCTATGATGAAGGCGGGAGCCGGGAAAGGCGCGACGGGAGAGAATCCGGTGATTCTCGCAGCCCGGAAGGCGGATGTGATCATCGGCCCGATCGGGATCATTGCCGCGGACTCCCTTCTCGGAGAAATCACTCCCGCGATGGCGGCTGCCGTCGGGCAGTCGGATGCGTGTAAGCTTCTGCTGCCGGTGAGTCACTGCAATCACCAGGTGATCGGGGTGCGCCCGATGTCCATGGGAGAGATGGTGAAAGAAGCCGTGGCACAGCTGAAAAAATACATCGGGGAAAAGAACTAGCGTATGGAACATGTAACTCATGGATTTCCGCCGCTCTATGATGAGGATTCGGAGATTCTGATCCTCGGTTCCATGCCGTCCCCGCTCAGTAGAAAACAGGGGTTTTATTACGGACATCCACAGAACCGCTTCTGGAAGGTGATGGCAGCAGTTCTTAAGGAACCGGTCCCGGAAACCGTGGAGGAGAAAAAGGAACTGATGCTGTCCCATAAGATCGCTCTCTGGGATTCCCTGGAGGAATGTGATATTGAGGGGGCCAGCGACAGCTCTATCCGGAATCCTGTCCCTTCGGATATTCCCCGGATCCTTTCGGAGACAAAAATCAGAAAGATTTATGCGACAGGACAGACTGCCTGGCGTTTTTATATGAAATATAACTATCCGCTGACCGGCATGGAAGCTGTGAAACTTCCCTCGACGTCCCCTGCCAACTGTGCCGTGTCTCTGGAAAAACTGATCGAAGCCTATGGGGTGATCGTATGTCAGAACTGATCAATAACTGTGAGGTGAGAAAAAAGTGCGGCGGCTGCCGGTATGCAGGGCTTCCCTACGGGGAACAGCTCAAAAAAAAGCAGCAGCTGATCAACAGCCTTCTTCATGAATTTGCGAAACCGGAAAAAATCATCGGCATGGAGGATCCGTTTTACTACCGGAACAAGGTGCATCACGCCTTCGGCCTGGACCGGAAAAAGAATATCATCCACGGGGTATATGAGCCGTCCACACATAAGATCGTTCCGGTAAAGGACTGCCTCCTCGAGGACAGAAACTGCCAGGAAATCATCGAAACGGTGGCGGAGCTCTGCCGTTCTTTTAAGATCAAAGTGTATGACGAAATCTCGGAATACGGCCTCCTCAGGCACGTGCTCGTCCGGAAAGGATTTCAGAGCGGGGAGATCATGTGCGTGCTCGTGCTCACTTCACCTGTTTTTCCGTCGAAGAATAATTTCGTGAAAGCGCTCCGGGAAAGACATCCGGAGATCACCACTGTTATCTTCAATATCAATGACGAACGGACGAGCATGGTGCTCGGAAAACGGAATATCACGGTGTACGGGCCGGGAACCATCAAAGACAGACTCTGTGGACTCACTTTCCGGATCTCTCCGGATTCTTTCTTTCAGGTGAATCCGGTGCAGACGGAGATCCTCTACCGGAAGGCCATCGAATATGCGGATCTGAAAGGCACGGAAACCGTGATCGATGCCTACTGCGGTACCGGTACCATCGGTCTCTGCGCTTCCGCAAAAGCCGGGAAGGTGCTGGGCATCGAACTGAACCGGAATGCCGTGAGTGATGCCATTCTGAATGCAAGAGAAAACGGAATCAAAAATGTGCGTTTTATCGAAGGAGACGCAGGGGCGTATATGGAAAGAATGGCAGAGGAAGGCTATAAAGCCAATGTCCTTCTGATGGATCCGCCCCGGACCGGCAGCACGGAAAAATTCCTGCTGTCGGCTGTCAAAATGGCGCCGCAGCGTATTGTCTACATTTCCTGCGGCCCGGAAACCCTCAAACGGGATCTTCAGTTCCTCACAAAAAAGGGATATCGTGTCGAAAAAATCCAGCCGGTCGATATGTTCCCGTGGACGGAGCACGTGGAGACGGTATGTTTATTGTCCAAACTTACTGACGCAAAGCATCATGTGGAAGTGGAGCTCAATCTGGACGAGATGGATCTGACCTCCGCAGAGAGCAAAGCGACCTATGATGAAATCCGAGATTATGTAATGGAACAGACCGGATTACATGTAACGAACCTGAATATCGCGCAGGTAAAGCGGAAATGTGGGATTATCGAGCGTGAGAACTATAATATGCCAAAGTCGGATGATTCCAGGCAGCCGAACTGTACGAAGGAAAAGGAAGCGGCGATTAAAGAAGCCCTGAAACACTTCGGGATGATTTAAGGAGATAGAATAGTATGAGTGAAAAAACAAAGGTATTTGTAATTATGCCGTTTTCCGACGATTTCTTTGAATCCTACGAAATGCTGAAAACACATTTTGCGGATAGTTTCGTCTTTTCCCACGCAGGCGATGAGGATAACCAGCAAAACATACTTGCTGATATTATTCCGCCAATTTACAATGCTGATATAGTTATTGCAGACCTTACGGGATTAAATCCCAATGTAATGTATGAATTGGGAATAGCACATAGCTTTAATAAGAAAACGATTGTTATAACTCGCGATGAAATTGGTAAATTGCCTTTCGATTTGAAGCAATACCGAGCAAAGGACTATTCCACACACTTCAAAAAGTTTAACGAGCTAATCCAGTATCTTGAGAAAAACCTGAACGGTGCTTTAGACGGAAGTGTTATTTACAGCAATCCGGTTGCAGATTTTTTGGACAAAAACAAGCTTGATCTGCAGGCTCTTTTTTCGAAAGAATCAATAAACATCAATATCGAAGAAGGCGAAAAGGGATTCATAGACTTTTTAGCAGATATTGAGGAAGATACTGACAAGATGACGGAGAACATTAATGGTATGAACTCCGAAATGAAAACAATGAGTTCGGGCATGAATAAATGCACGGAAGAAATAGAACGTGTGAAAAAAACAGGAGGAAACGGAACGGCGTCATTTGTGCAAAAGCAGTCAAGAAAGGCGGCCGGGTATATTGAAACATTTAGTAAACAGTTAAATGATCGTACAGAAACAAATGTTTCCCTTTGGGGGAAAATTGAGAAAAACATTTTAGGATTGTTGGAAAACCAGTATGCAGCAAAAGATGAAAACAAGGATTCTCTTGTAGAATACTTTAAATCACTACATGGGATGCAGGCGGCTATACGTACTTCAAATGAATCCATTAAAACTATGAAGCAGACCTCATTGAATAATTTGGGCATTCAGAGAAACCTGAATCAATCCATTCGATTCCTTGATGAAGATTTGGCGACATATTTAACGATGACGGAGCAAATGGACGCCTCTATTGACAGAATCATAGATAAAAGTAGATTCGTTGTAGGTGAAATTGATTTCTCAGAGGAGGAAACCACAAATGCCTAACACTATAATTTGCCAAAGTCGGAGGATTCCAAGCAGCCGAATTGTACGAAGGAAAAAGAAGATGCCATAAAGGGTGCGTTCAGACATTTCGGGATGATATAACAGTGAGTCAATATAGATATCTGTATTCGAATAGCAATATTTTAGATATTACATTATCGCCTATCGTTTTTCGGTAGGCGATTTTTCATTATATTGATTTTACCATATATTCGTGTTACAATAACGCTATATTGACAGCACATTTAAGAGAAGGAGATGCAAGATGGGCTTCCCAGAAGAAATAAAACGTGCAAGACAGAGATGCTTTCTGACACAGGGCGATTTTGCGAAAGAAGTAAATGTCGCTTTTTCAACGGTAAATAGATGGGAAGGTGGTAAAGCTAAGCCGAATCTGACCGCCATGAAGAGCATTAAGGAGTTCTGCCTTAAAAATAATATAGAGTATTCTTCCATTGAGGAGGCATGGCTCGATTTTTCAGTGGAGGGAAGGAAAAATGATTAACATCCGAAAATTAGAAAGTGAACTGTGGGAATCCGCAGATCTTTTGCGTGCGGGATCCAAATTGACATCCAACCAGTACTGCATGCCGGTACTCGGTCTTATTTTCCTGCGTTATGCATACAGCCGTTTCAAGATGGTAGAAGCCGAAATACTGAAAAACCGTCCTTCCCGTGGCGGTCGTGTCATGCCGGTGGAAGCCAGTGATTTTGCGGCAAAGAGTGCCCTATATCTGCCGAAGGAAGCACAGTATGATTATCTGGTGAATCTTCCTGCCGACATTGCTTCTGCCGGTCTGAAGAATAGAGACGGTCACACCATGAACAGCCTTGGTGAAGTGGTGAACAATGCCATGCGGCTCGCAGAGGAGCAGAGCGAACAGCTTACCGGTGTCCTGCCGAAGGACTACACCATGTTCAGCGATGAGCTTCTGGCAGAGCTTCTCCGTATTTTCAATAACAGCGCACTGGACGATGTGGGCGGTGACATCATCGGCCGCATCTATGAATACTTCCTCAATAAATTTGCCAAGAATATCGCATCTGATGACGGTGTGTTCTTCACACCGAAATCTCTGGTAAAAATGATCGTCAATATTATTGAGCCGACTACGGGCGTCCTGCTGGATCCGGCATGCGGTTCTGGGGGCATGTTCATCCAGTCAGGAGATTTTGTCAATGCTGCTGGTATGAATGCCAACAGTGCCATGACCTTCTATGGGCAGGAGAAAGTGGAATATAATGCTCAGCTCTGCCTAATGAATATGGCGGTGCATGGTCTCACTGGAGTAATTAAATCCGGAGACGAGGCCAATACCTTCTATCACGATGCACATAATCTGAACGGAACCTGCGACTACGTCATGGCGAATCCTCCGTTCAATGTAGATAAAGTAAAAGCCGAATCCTGTGAAAACGCGGGACGGCTTCCTTTCGGCATGCCCGGAATCAATAAAAATAAAGAAGTCGGAAACGGAAACTATCTGTGGATTTCCTATTTCTATTCCTATCTAAACGAGCGCGGCAGAGCCGGTTTCGTTATGGCGTCCTCCGCGACAGACAGCCAGGGCAAGGATAAGGATATCCGTGAAAGCCTCATTAAAACCGGCAATGTCGATGCCATGATCAGTGTAGGCAACAATTTCTTCTATATGTGAATTCTTCCCGAAGGTTACACTAAGCCTTCAAAACTGACACTAAACCATCGAAAAATGGCTTAAAATAAAGAAAATATCGCTTGCAAAACCCGTGAGGATGTGGTATATTTAGTGTAACGGTTACACTAAATAGGAGGAGCCTGATGTACTACGATCTCACGGTAAAAATCCCCGATGTTCCGGGCAAGATCATCCGGAAAAAGAAGGGAAGCGTCACCTACATCCTTTTCGAATACGGGAGGGACTATAAGCCCGACAGGCAGTACTGCATCCCGAAACGGGCAATCATCGGAAAGCTGGCAGGGAGTGATCCTGACCTGATGCAGCCGAACGAGCAGTTTGAGGTATATTTCTCTGACAGTGCCCTTCCGGAGGAACTTCCGGAAGCCTACCGCAGCAGCTGCCTCCGGATCGGATCCCATATCGTCATCCGAAAGGTTCTCGAGGAGTACGGCCTTCCGGGACTTCTCGAAAAAGAGTTCGGAGAGAAGCATAAGCTTGCCATGGATCTGATCGCCTACCTCATCGTCAGCGAGGAGAACGTAGGCCAGCACTATCCCGACTTTGCCTATGATCATCCGCTCTTTTCAGAAGGAATGCGGATCTACAGCGATTCCACTGTCAGCCGGTTCCTTTCCTCCATCAGCCTTCCCCAGATGCAGGGATTCCTGAATGACTGGAACAAAAAGCGTGACAAGACACAGCGGATCTATCTGTCCTATGACTCGACCAATAAGAACTGCGAGGCCGGTGATATCGATCTCGTTGAGTACGGAAAGCCCAAGAATGATCTCGGATATCCGATCTTCAATGTATCCGTTGCCTACGACAGCACCAACCGCGTGCCGCTCTTTTATGAGGAGTACCCGGGTTCCATTACAGACGTTTCCCAGCTTCCCTACGTGGTGGACAAGGTGAAGGACTACGGATATGAAAACGTCGGCTTCATCCTGGACAGAGGGTACTTCAGCAAGGACAACATCACCTACATGGATCAGAACGGCTGCGCCTTCCTCATTATGATCAAAGGACGCAGGTCCCTTGTTTCCTCTCTGGTCTCCTCCGTGCGAGGGACCTTCGAGACGGACAGGAAGTGTTCAATCCGTTCCTATAAGGTATACGGCACCACCGTGAAAGCTCCTCTGTATGAGGATGATACGAAAGAACGGTACATCCACATCTACTTCAATCCGGGGAAATGCGGCTCCGAAAGGGAGTCCGTCGAAGAACGGATCGAAAAGCTCAGGAAGCACATCGAAAGCCGGGAAGGAAAGGTCGCTACCCTCGGAAGGCCCTATACGGACTATTTCGATATCCACTACAGCCGGAAAGGAGAACTTCTCTACGCTACCGAGCGTTCCGATGTGGTACAGGCGGAACTTGAACGCTGCGGATACTTCTGTATCGCATCCTCGGAAGAGATGACCGCTTCGGAAGCACTCATCCGCTACAAAGGAAGGGATGTGTCGGAAAAGCTCTTCCAGGCGGACAAGACCTTTATCGGTTCCGGGAGCATGCGCTCCCATTCCGAAGAGAATCTGTCAGCAAGGATCTTTATCGAGTTCATTGCCCTGATCGTACGGAGCCGCATCTATAACCTCCTGAAGGAGACCATGCTCCGTCTCGAGTCAAAGCCGAACTACATGACAGTACCGGCAGCCCTCAGAGAGCTTGAGAAGATCGAGATCGTAAAGGGAGCAAAGGACATCTACCGGATGCCGTATGCGGTAACTAAGAAGCAGAAGATCATCCTGAGCTCATTCGGGCTGGATGCCGACAGTGTAAAGGCATCCGCAAAGGCGATGAGCGATCTCCTCGCAAAGAGCGGGACCATAAGCGACAATCAGGAACAGGAGGAAGACGATGGCACGTACGAAAACAGCTGCTTCGATTGATGCAGAGATCCAGAAGGTTCAGTGTGAACTTGACAAGGTACAAAAGAGATATGACAGGCTGGCGGACAAACTTCTGAAACTGAAAAAACAGAAACAGGAACTCGAGGACAGGGCGATCATTGACGCCTTCCATGAAAGTGGAAAGAGCCTCGGTGAGCTGATGACCTTCCTCGGGAAATGACTCCCGGGAGGCCGGATCAGGCGTTTAGTGTAACTGACGTGCAGAATTCACACTATACCAAATCCCTGCCGTGTTCCCTCTGGTTCTTTGATAAGGCCAAGGGTGACGCTATTAAGGATAAGGTGCTCTTTATCGACGCCCGGAATTATTACACCGTTGTAGACCGTACCCTCAATGAATGGTCCGACTGGCAACTCAAAAATATGAATGCCATTGTGTGGCTGTATCGTGAAGAAACGGAAAAATATACCGCTCTGCTTGGTGAATACCGAGCCGCGCTCGGAAGCGATCAGCCTTTTGCAGAACAGGTGCATGAGCTTTCTGAAAAAACAAAATCCCTCCGCGCCGAGGCAAAGAAGGCTGTAGAAGCTGCCGATAAGAAGGATAAGAAAAAGACACAGGCTGAATATGATGAGAA
>JAZUHZ010000286.1:0-10409 GCA_045642005.1 Candidatus Avilachnospira sp. | reverse complement strand
ACTATTCCGGCGGAAGCGCGGAGATGTGGGGCGAGGCCAATACCGCTGTATTTAGAGAGCTTGAGGGCGGAAACGACTCCGGTATCGAGCTGAGGTATATCTATGTCGACCAGAAGTTCATTTCCGGTATCGTCGTCAACCTTGCCTGCCCGGCCCAGTGCGTACAGCACAGGCTCCTCACTTCACCCGACTTCTGGGGCGAGGTGAAAGTAAATCTCCGCAAGTACTTCGGCGAGGAACTCTATGTTCTGGCTCTCTGCAGCCCTGCAGGCGACCAGTGCCCCGTAGACCTTGTCAGATGGGTAAATCCGGATACCGATGTGCATGATCCGAACCTCATCCGTCACAATCCTCCCGTACGTAAAGCAGACCCCTCCATGTTCGATCTTGAAGGCATGGTAAAGGCCGGTAAGAGAATCTCCAACGAAGTCATCGATGTCTTCGAGGAGGGTCTCGACGAGCCCCAGACCGACGTCAAGTTTGAGCACAGAGCATATTCCATGCAGCTTCCGCTTCGCCGCGCAACGCTTACCCAGTACCGTCAGGCCGAGAAGAACGTCAAGGAATACGTGGCAGCAAAGAACGGCGCCAATGTAGACTTCAACGATGTGGCAAATCTTCAGAACGATATTGGCATCATGCTTCGTTTCCAGTTCCAGGAGACCCATGACATTTACGATACCGAGTTCCACTGCATCCGCATGGGTACCGTAGCCATCTCCTCCGATCCGTTCGAACTGTTCCTTGACTATGCAAACCAGATCAAGGCACGCGCCAACTGCGAGCAGGTATTCCTTGTACAGCTGGCAGGCGGCAGTGCGGGATACCTTCCCACCGAGAAGGCAGAGAACCATGGCCACTACAGCGCCTTCATTCCTTCCGGAAACGTAGGCCATGTCGGCGGTGACCAGCTTGTTCGTGAGACCTTAAAGAACATCAACGATATGTTCGGAGATGACTACAAGGTATACGAGTATCAGGAGTAATATAAGGAGAAAGTATTATGGCAAAAATGTTAATCGGCTGGTCCGAGATCAGCATCACTCCCGAGAAGAAGATTTCTCTCGCCGGACAGTTCGCAGAGCGTATCTCCGAATATGTTGAGAAGCCTCTGACCGCAACCGCTATGGCAGTCGAGTGCGGCGGTGACCAGATGGTCATCTGTTCCTGCGACCTTGTCGGTGTTTCCTACAACTTAAAGGACGCTGTGCAGGAGGCACTCCGTGACAATAAGGAAGGTCTTGATCCCGATAAGACCATCATCTGCGCAATCCACACCCATACAGGCCCTGTATACCCGAGAGGCCAGCTGCAGAACCTCACCCAGTCAGATTCCAACGTACAGCTTCTGAAGCAGTACCTGGAGCCCGGCCGTGAGTACATCCCCGCAGTCAATACCAAGGCGGACGATGTGGCACAGCCCGAGGAAGTAATCGAGCTTCTGATCAAAAACATCTCCAAGGTCATTCTTGACGCATGGAAGGCAAGAAAGCCCGGTAAATTCGTCAATGCCTTCGACCGTGCCGTTGTCGGCATGTGCCGCCGCGTGGACTACTCTGACGGAACCGCGCAGATGTGGGGCAATGCGAATACCGCAGTCTTCACGGAACTGGAAGGCGGAAACGATTCCGGCGTGGAGCTCATGTACATCTTTGACGAGAATGACAAGCTTACCGGCGTTGTTCCGAACCTTGCCTGCCCGGCACAGTGCGTACAGCACAGACTTTTCGTTTCTCCCGACTTCTGGGGCGAGACAAAGGTTCTGATCCGCAAGCACTTCGGAGAAGACATCTACATGCTTCCGCTCTGCTCACCGGCAGGTGACCAGTGCCCGGTTGACCTTGTCAGATGGGTGAACCCCGATACCGATGTGCATGACCCGAACCTCATCCGCAACAATCCTCCTGTGAGAAAGGCAGATCCCTCCATGTTCGATCTTGAGGGAATGAGAAAAGCCGGCAAGAGAGTTGCCAGAGCCATCATCGACACCTTCGAAGAGGATGTGGATGTGAAGGACGCGCAGGAAGACATCAAGTTTGAGCATCATGTGCACAACATGCAGCTTCCTTTACGCCGCGCAACGCTTTCCGAGTACAACGAGGCGATCAAGGCCATCAAGGATTATCTCCGTGAGCATCCCGGCAATGTAGACTTCAACGATGCAGCCAACCTTCAGGTGAAGCTGGGTATCGTGAAGAGATTCAAACTCCAGGAGAAGATGGAGACCCTTGATACCGATGTGCATATCATCCGTATGGGTTCTGTAGCCATTGCCTCGAACCCCTTCGAGCTCTTCCTTGACTACGGCAACCAGATCAAGGCCCGGCAGCTTTGCGAGCAGAGCTTCCTGATTCAGCTTGCCAACGGTACCGAAGGATATCTTCCCACCGAGAAGGCAGAGAAGCACGGACACTACAGCGCATTCATCGCTTCCGGCCAGGTTGGTCACGAAGGCGGCGACCTTCTTGTCAGAGAGACCTTAAAAGACATCAACAACCTCTTCAAGGATGACTACAAGGTTTACGAGTACAAAGAGTGATATTTCTTAAGAATCCAATGAACCGGAGATTTCTCCGGTTCATTTTTTTATGGCAATCCCGTACAAAGTGTGGTATAGTAACCGTATTATAATTCTCGGGAGGAAACCCTATGTCCAGACTGGTAACAAGAAGTGACTTCGACGGACTTGCCTGCGCCATGATGCTGACGGAACTCGGCAAGATCGATGAGATAAAGTTTGTTCATCCGAAAGATGTTCAGGACGGCAAGATCGAACTGACCGCAGACGATATCACCACGAATCTGCCATTCGATCCGAGAGTGGGCCTTGCGTTTGACCATCATGAAAGCGAGATCGACCGTTTAAAGGCAACAGAAACCGGTGGAAAGCTCATTATTGACGAGAATGCCAGATCGGCTGCCAGGGTTGTGTATGAGTATTACGGCGGAAAAGAGACCTTCCCGCGGATTTCCGAAGATCTCATGGCAGCTGTGGATAAAGGGGACAGTGCCGACTTTACAATTGACGAAGTTCTTCATCCCACCGGATGGACGCTCCTTCATTTCATTATGGACGCGCGTACCGGCCTCGGGCGTATCCATGATTTCCGGATTTCCAACTATGATCTCATGATGACCCTCATCAAAGAGTGTCTGGATCATACCATTGATGAAGTGCTGGAGCTTCCCGATGTGAAGGAGAGGACCGAACTCTACTTTGAACAGGAAAAGCTCTTTAAGGCGCAGCTCGAGCGGATCACGAAAGTCTGCGGAAAGGTGGCCGTGATCGACCTCCGGAACGAGGATGTGATCTATGCCGGCAACCGTTTCATGGTCTATGCCATGTATCCGGAGACCGAGATCTCCGTGCATGTGGCCTGGGGCTTCAAAAAGCAGAATACGGCAGTCATGATCGGAAAGAGCATCTTTAATAAGACATCCAAAGCGGACATCGGAGAGCTCTGCCTTTCCTATGGCGGCGGCGGACATGCCAATGCGGGCACCTGCCAGTTGGAAAACGATGAAATTGAAGAAAAACTTCCGGCAATTATCGAAGCACTGAATCAATAAAAAAAAGAGTAAAAAAGAGTGACAGCTGCCGCGGTTTCGGGGCAGCTGTTTTCAGATGAAAGAGGAAAGAATGATCACGGAAAAAGAGGCAGAAGCAACCAGAGAACGGCTTACGGAACTGAGAAGATATTTTCACCGCCATCCGGATGTTACCGGCCATGAAGAACCGACCGTGGAAGCCATCTCCAGGATCCTTACAAAGGACGGGATCGCGCATGAAGTCGTAGAAGAAGGCGGAATCATTGCCTATATTTACGGCAAAGGCTTTGAACCCGCGCCGGGGGAGGAACCCTGGAAAGAGGGCTATGTGGAGGACGGGACACCTTCGCTTCTTAAGGAAGGCTGCGGAACAAAGGACCGGACGCTCACCTGGAAGATGAAGACGGTTCTTTTACGGGCCGATATCGATGCCCTGCCTGTCCGGGAATCGGAGGAGAATCTCTGCACCCGGAAATCCTGTGTCTCCGAAAAAGAGGGGGTGAGTCATGCCTGCGGACATGATTCTCACATTGCGATGATCCTTACGGCGGCAGAGGTTCTGGCGGCACACCGGGAGGAGATTACCGGCCGTGTGATCGTGATCTTTGAGCGCGGCGAGGAGGGACCCAACAACCTGGTTTTCATCCTTCGGCGGATGCTGGAGAAAAATCTCCATATTGATACGGCGTATGCGGCCCATACCTATTTCGGTCTGGAAAGCGGGAAGATTGCCGTACAGGCAGGGCCTGTCATGGCCGGCGGGCTTTTCTATAAAGTGCGTCTTACGGGAAAAGGCGGGCACGGATCCCGCCCGGACTATGCCCGGAATCCCATAGACTGCTATACAGAGATCAACAACGCGCTCAGTTCCTTCCGGATGAAAATGATCGATCCTTTCCATACCTTTACGGCGGCCCAGACCTTTGTTCATTCCGGGGATGTCGACAACGTGATTCCTGAGGAACTGGTATTCGGCGGCAATGCGCGTTTCTATGATCTTTCCGACGGACGGAAATACCGTGATTACTTCTATGAGACGCTGGAGAGGATCTGCCCGATGTACGGCTGCACCTATGAGGTGGTCTACTGCATGGGACCGAAAGTACCGCTGATTAATGATGCGGAATGTGTAAAGACTGCAAAGAAAGCTGCGGAGTTTTCCTTCGGGGCGGAAAACGTGGTGGAAACGGAGCCCTGGATGGCCTGTGAAACCTTCTGCTTCCCGCTTGCCATCTGGCCGGGAGTGTTCTGCCTGATCGGTGACCGCAATCCCGAAAAAGGCACCGGCGCCAATCATCACAGCCCGATCTTCGATGTGGATGAGGATATTCTTCCCGCAGGCTTTGCCATGGCCGTAAATTATGCGCTTTGCTTCCTTCGGGAAGAAAGTAAGCCCGGACACGGATGGTTTGACGGATCAGGCGCGGAAATCTATGAGGCGTCCGGGTATAAACCGGAATTTGCCGCACTCCTTCGGTACGGCACACCGTTTCATGTAACGGAGGGATCAAGATAAATGGCAGAGATTATTTTCAGAAATGCGGAAAAAGAGGATCTTCCGGAGATTTTTTCGATTTATGCCGGTGCCCGGGAGTTTATGAAAAAAAACGGCAATCCGACCCAATGGGCAGACCGGGATCCGGCGGTTTCTGTTGTGGAGGAGGATATCCGCCTCGGGAGAAATTTTGTGGCGGTAAAAGACGGAAGGATTCAGGCAGTATTTGCCTTTATCAAATGGGAAGATCCAAACTATCAGAAAATCGACGGAGCCTGGCTCAATGACCGTCCCTATGCGGCGATCCACCGGGTAGCCAGCCGCGGGGAAATCCCGGGAATGGGGACGGAGATCATCCGTTTCTGCTTTTCGAAAGAGAAAAACATCCGGATCGATACCCATAGGGATAATCTGCCCATGCAGAAAGTGATCCGGAAAAACGGATTCACCTACTGCGGGATCATCTGGCAGCCGGACGGTTCGGAGCGTCTTGCTTTTCAGAAAGAAATTCAATAGTGCTTTCGGGAAGATAAGCGCGGAGCTCCTCAAATCTTCCTTCACCGAGCAATTTCCGCACGGTTTTTGCGCTGATTACGGAACCTGCCTTGTCGCAGGTTCTTTTTCTTTCAATCTCCCGGAAGAGGATCCCGTACTCCGGAAGAAGTTTCCGCATGGTTTCATTATAGGTATTTGTCACCTGATCTTCGGGCTCTGTTCCCGCAAAGCGTTTCGTGATCCCGAGAGGACCGGCGAAGTATTCACAGAACACCCGGACGTCCAGTTCGCAGTTTGCTTTCTGCGCCCGGACTTTATCTTTCATAAAATAGGTCGGAAAAGTGGCCGCGGAGATCAGGTAGTCAGAAGTTTCGTGAAGGATCACCCGGGAAAGATCCCGGATTCCCGCTTCTACCATGGCAAATCTTTCTTTTGCGGAAAACTCGCTCCTGTCTTCCGACAGGATAAAAAGATGCAGAAGATCACATTCTGTGAGGGCTTTCTCAATCAGATAGCGGTGGCCGAGGGTAAAGGGATTGCAGTTGGCGACAATCGCGCCGCAGACGGGATCCCGTCCGTTTTTCTCTGAAAAATCCATGACCTGTTTCGTGCTTTTTTCTTTTAGGGAACGGACAAAGCTTTCAATTCCGTTTCTCCGGTTTTCCATGAGGAGAACCGTATCGGTTTCGGTGATCCGGTAGAACCCGAGGTCGGAGAACATGCGGGAATTTTTGGGCTTTGTGAAAAGAAACAGGTGGTTCTGCCCGCGCTCAAAGGCATATTTTGTGAGTGCGGTCACAATGGTGGCAGAAAGACCTTCCCCCTGATAATCATCTGCGACGGCAATGCACTTTAAGACATTTCCGGATACGGAGCCGGCTGCGGCAATCGTGCCTTCATCATCCACAAGGGTGATACTGTATTCGATTGTCTCGTCATAGGAAAGGCCGGCCTCCTCCAGAAAGCGGATCAGTTTCTCCCGCCTTCTTCCTGTGAAAGGAGTCCCGTATTCCTCATATAAACCGCCGTAGATCATAAAAACCTCGCTTAGGGATATTTATGTCACGACTTTCCTGCCCGGAATCTGCAGTGCAGCCTGTCAGGGTCAGAAAGCAGGCGGACAGCAGAGGTTTTCCCTGAAAACTTTGCGAAGGATGTGAAATGAACAAAATTCGGTCATTTCACATCCCTCTCTTTTTTGCGGGGGATGTGAAATCCTGAATTCAGGCCGGTTTCCCATCCTTTTTTTGTCTTTTTTCAGCTGAAAAGGATGTGAGAATCGCATTAACCGGCAGTTTCACATCCTTTTGAGGCCTTCCAGACATGAAAAAAGGATGTGTAAAGTGGGAAATACGACAGTTTCACATCCTTTTCAGTTCGATGACAGACAGAGAAGGGATGTGAAAGTGGGCTTTTTGAGGAATTTCACATCCTTCTGCCGGAAATCACGGAATCCGGGGGGGCAGGAATGTGACATATAATAAACTAACTATATCACAAACCACTGTGTTATGGTAGAATAATTGCATGAACATAGCAAACATGATGAAAATACTCCGGGAAAAGGAGCGCCGGGTTGAGGAGCAGAACGAACTTCTCGAAACATGCGACTGCCTCGTATCCTTTTCCTTAAATATTCCGGGACCGGTAAAGATTTCCGGCCTCTTCACCCTCCTTTTTGAGGAAGGGGAAAAAGAATTGATGAAACGGCTTTCCGAAGAAGCAGAAAGAACGGGAAGTTTTCTTCTGCTGCCTCCTGTCAGCAGAAAAACACCGGCCGGAGACCTTTTTCTGCTTCCGGTGAAGGGGGCGGAAAGCGGGACAGATCCCCATACGCTGGCCCTTTCCATAAAAAAAGTCACCGCCGGGATCGAAAACGAAGATCCTGCCGGCCGGCTTTTTGACATGGATGTGCTTTTCCGGGATGCTTCGGAGAGCGTGGATTGTCCCGTCAAGGTGAGCCGGACAGAGCTCGGGCTTTTGTCGAGAAAGTGCCTGATCTGCGGAGAAGATGTCTTTTCCTGCCTGCGCGCTGCCCGGCACCGGGTGCCCGAAGTCATGATGAAATCGGTTGACATAATTCTTGGTTCTCCGGCAGTACAGAAAAAGCTTTTTGCAAAAACAGAAGAGTTTCTGTCTCTGCTGCCGGTGGGGTTCCGGCCGCTTAATTCATATCTCCTTTCTGCCGGGGAGCGGAAAACCGCGGAAGAAACAGCCCTTTCGGCGCTTGTATCCCTTTTTTATGAAGTGATCGTCACCCCGAAACCGGGTCTTGTGGATACCGAAAACAGCGGTTCGCACCGGGATATGGATATTACCACTTTTTTTGACAGCGCTGTTGCCATAGCCCCGTATCTTCTGGCTGTGACGGAGGCCGGAATTCTTCTTACCGAAGAGAACCCGGTAGATGTTCTTGAGACAATCAGACCTCTCGGGCTTCTGGCGGAAAAGAAGATGTATGAAGCTACCGGGGGAGTCAATACGCATAAAGGTGCGATTTTTACGATGGGCGTTGTGCTGTGTGCCTGCGGAATGCTTATCGGGAGAGAAAAAAGTTCTGCAGAGCAGACCGTCGATGCGATTATTTCGCCGGAAGAGATCCTGGAACTTGCGGGACAGATCTGCCGCAGTATGCCGAACGGATCCCGCGGGGTAAGAACGGAGGCCATGAACGGGTATCCCTCGGTGAAAAAAGCCTTAACGGATTTCCGGGAGTTTCTCGAAAAGGCAGAGGAATCTGCCGCAAACCGGGGGACAGCTTCCGGGACATCCGGTTCCGGACAAATGAGTGGAGAGCTTCTCAACGAAGCTCTGGTCTATGCGCTTCTTTCCCTGATTTCCGTAGTGGATGACGAAAACATCGGTCGGCGGTGTATGTGTGACGGGAAGGTATGGGCAAGAGACCGGGCGGCTTATGTCATGGCACAGGGGCTAACGGGAGAGGCGTTCCTCCATATGGTATCGGATCTTGACCGGGAATTCATTCTTCGGAATGCAAGCCCCGGCGGCAGCGCGGATCTTCTGGCGGTGATTCTTTTTTTGAACAAAAATAGTAAAAACTGATTTTGTATTTATTGATTTTTGTCGGGATTATTGTTATGATTCCAATAATAGATATTGAATATGAGGTTGTATGGAAGGAATTCTGTCATCAACAAATTCTGTCATCACATCTTTAACAGCAATAAAAGAGGGAACAGCAGGACTCAATGAACATCGAAGAGCCTTGCTTAACAGGGTGCCAAACACCGGCGACTGGGCAAAAATGAATCTTAATTATGTTGAGGTGATTGATCTTGCATATCTCTCGGCTGCAACGGGTGATGAATTTGCTCTTTTACGGGGGAAAAAATCTGATATCATTTTACATGGAAGTGAATTGAAATGTGTGTTTTCTGATGAACTGCTTACGCTGTTAAAGGCGAAAGCCTTGCGGTTGGTGGCACATTCACATCCGGATTTTGATATGATCTGTCCATCACAGGAAGATATTAACTTTCTCAGACTGATCGGGCAGAAGGACAGTTTGATTGTATCTTCTTATACAGGCCAACAGTTGAGGTACTATAGTTATTTTGAAATTTATTGAAAGGAGGCAAGGTATGTTAACAATGGATGATGCGAGAAGAAATGGCTTAAATGCCTGCGCGGAAAAAATCGGAAAAGACTTTTTAAGGACGCACCAGGAAAATTCCACAATGGCATGCAGTGAAATGGATGATGTTGTTGTTTCATGTTTTGTCGGGGTGAATGATCAGCCTGCTCAGCTTGAAAATATCGATTCAGTAACTGAAATGGTACTGACGTCTTACCGGAACTGGCCATATTTTGCTTCCTGCAAAGTGAATCGAACAGACGGAACAATCAGTTTTACAGAATGTAAACTTCCAGGTTTTTAATAGCAGTATCGGAGGTATTTATATGGCAAAGAAACTTGAAGATTATGTGGTAACCATTCCGGATTTCCCGGAACCCGGGATCATGTTCAGAGACATCACCAGTGTGATCCAGGACCCGAGAGGACTGAAGCTTGCAATCAACGGACTGAAAAAGAGCGTGAAAGATCTTGATTTTGACGTGGTCGTAGGTCCGGAGTCCAGAGGATTCATTTTCGGCGTTCCGATCGCCTATGCCCTCGGAAAAGGGTTTGTCCCGGTAAGAAAGAAAGGAAAACTTCCGAGAGAGACCATTGAAACATCCTATGCCCTTGAGTACGGCACAGCCACGGTGGAGATCCATAAGGACGCGATCAAACCCGGACAGAAGGTGGTGGTCGTGGATGACCTGATCGCTACGGGCGGATCAGCCAGGGCAGCCATCGATCTGGTGGAGGCACTCGGCGGAGAAGTGGTGAAAGTGATCTTTGTCATGGAACTTGCCGGCCTGAACGGAAGAAAGGCCCTGGAAGGCTATGATGTGGATTCCCTGATCGTCTATCCCGGCGCCTGATCTGAAACGAAAAGGCAGTCATCATGAATAGAATTAAAAAGAATCTGAAGTCCCTTCTTTCCGGGGCCGCGCTTCTCATTCTTTTGCTTCTGTATCTCCGGGGCAGTCTCCCGGGCGGAACAGGCGGGTACGATCCGGAGCCGGATACCGGTGGTGAGATCGCAACGTCCGCTTTCGAGACGGAGGCTCCTTCGGAGACCGAAGAGCCGACACTTCCTGTCCTTACGACAGAGGCCCCGGCGGAGACGGTTCCCGAGACCTCTGAGGCACTGACAGAGGCTCCGACCGAAGCGCCCGAACCGGAGGCCACACAGAAGCCAAAAGAAACAAAGCCGAAGCAGACGAAACCGGCAGAGACAGAGGCCGCAATCGACGAAGACGGCACCTACACTTCGAAAGAGGACGTGGCGCTTTACGTACA
>JAZUHZ010000285.1:0-6343 GCA_045642005.1 Candidatus Avilachnospira sp. | reverse complement strand
TGGCTACGATCCGACTTGGTCGGCTATACGGACATGATCGATATGCTGGAATTTCTGTCTGAAGGGGCCGGAGTGGATACCTCGACGCTTCGGGATGCCATTTCTGAAGCGGTCATCTATCAGGTGACGGGAGACAGAAGCGCCGGTTCCTGCGGCATTTCCTGTTATTATCCGCTGGACCAGAGTCTTCGGAGCGTGATCCAGTATGAAAATGTATCGGGACTTTCCGGGGATATCGCTCTGTTCTACCGGTATCTTTTAAATCCCGAGGTCAGCGAGGAGGTAACCGCCTACGCCAGACGGCGCGGGATCGGGGATGACTCTATCCTTTCCGAACGCTATCAGATTGCGGCGGAGGACCTTCGGGTGGTTGTTCCTGAGGATCCGAAAGAGGACATCGTTCTTTCCGTGGAGCCGGAAAAGGCCGCGAAAATGGCCGGGTTCAAAACGGCGGTGTCCACGGTCCGCTCCCTTCCGGGAAAGAAAAAAGTCTCCGTTACGGAAAACGGAGAGAGGATCTGTTCTCTGGAGGATTATGAGAACGGGGAGTTCCGGTTTGACCGGAATCTGAAACTGGCGTTCCTTGGCGATATCGAGCTTCCGACGTATATTTCCTCCGTGGATGACAAATTTATCAGGTATTACTCCCCTGTTGTCATCGACGGAAATGACGGGTTCTTCCTGTTCTCCGTAGAAAGGGAAACGGAAGAGTTCACCTTCCTTGGGCAGTACCGGGGAGAGGAGCATATCGCGGGAGAATATCATATCAGCGACGAGGACGGGGAAAATGGCAACATCAGCGCCGCCCGGAACATCAGCGCCGCCCAGAACATCAGCGCCGAAGGCGCTGATGCCGCAAAAAGCTTTATCGGCAAGCGTCTCCATCCCCTCCGGGAAGGAGAGGAGGTCCGGGCGCTTACGCGCACTGCCTATGTTTCCCCGGGAGACTTTTCGAAGGCAGAGTACCACTGGGAGGAGTCAGAGCCGCTTTTCGTGAACGGAGACTCACCGTTCCGTTACAGACAGTATGACTATGAGAAGATGAAGGATTTCATCATCCATCTCGTAAGTTTCCGTGTGACGGATGAATGCGGCCGGGAAGTGGTTTCCGAACCGGAGGAATTCCTCCCTGAGGGAGTCATCGGAAAAAAGCCGGAGCCGGAAACCGCCCCGGAGACAGAGGTCCCCACAGAACCGGAAACAGCGCCGGAGACGGAAACGGAAACTCCGGAGCAGACCGCGGCTCCCGAAACCGTTCCGGAGACAGCGCCGGAAACCGTTCCGGAGACCACCCCGGAAACAACGCCGGAAACCTCACCGTCTACGGAAGAATCCACTTCAGAGGAAGAAGAGACCGGGGAACGGGATGACCGGGACGACTGGGAAGATGACGAGGATGACGAACCCGTGACTCCGGCCCCGACCGAAAAGAAGACGGAGCCGCCGACCACGGAGCCGCCGACAAAAGAGCCGCCTTCTACCGAGCCGTCGGGCGAGGATCCGTCAGGCGAGGATCCGTCGGGCGAGGATCCGTCAGGTGAGAATCCGTCAGGCGAGAATCCATCAGGTGAGAATCCGTCGGGTGAGAATCCGTCAGGTGAGAATCCCTCAGGTGAGAATCCTTCAGGTGAGAATCCTTCGGGTGAGAATCCTTCAGGTGAGAATCCTTCGAATGAGAATCCTGCAAGAGACCCTACGAGGACTTAGCAAACGTACCCCTCAGGAAGGACCCAAATACTGAAATTCCTTCAGGTGGTGGGGTGTGACGTGTAGCAGCCGGGCATCAGTTTATACATTTATTTTCAAAAACATATAGACGGACCGGGTACGGCATAGTATAATCAAAATATCAATCATCGAGAGAGGTACTTATGGACGTTAAGATCGTAAAAGCGGATCCTCAGAGAATCGAAGACTATTATGACATCATGCGTGACAGCAATCTCTATGACCATTACGGAGATGTTCTTTATCACATCGTGGATGAAGCTGTTGAAAGGAAAAGTCTCCTCATTGCGGAGAAATCGGACGGAGAAGCCGTAGGACTTGCCGACTGCCGCTGGGCAGGCATGTTTGAACTGTATCCGTACCTTTCCCTGATCGGTGTCAAGAAGCAGTACCGCGGCATGGGGATCGGACGGGACCTTCTTAAGACTTATGAAGCCATCTCCCGCTCACTCGGTGCAAAGAAGATCTTCCTCTGCGTCGACGCCTTCAATCCGAGAGCAAAACGTCTTTATGTATCCGAAGGATACCGGAAGTACGGTTTCATTCCCGCTCTCTTTAAAGAGGGATGCGACGAGAACATCATGATGAAGATCCTCTGATCCGGATTGACAGAAGAAGTTTTATAAAGGGCAGGCGTACCTGCTCTTTTTTTTCGGAAAGGACAGAACGATGGGAAAACTCTGGCCGATACTCGTAGTGGTCGGCGCCAATACTTTTTATAACATAATTGCCAAACGGACTCCCGCGGAGGCGGATCCGTTTTTCTCGCTGTTTCTCACCTACGGAACGGCGGCTCTCATTACCCTTCTGATTTTTCTCCTGTCTCCGGCGGAAAAGAATCTCCATCTTCAGTTTTCCAGAATCAACTGGACTTCTTTTGCCTTCGGCGCTTCGATCATCGGGCTGGAATTCGGATATATTTTCATCTACCGTACGGGATGGAATGTGAATACCGCGCCGCTTGTGGCCAATATCGCGCTGGCGGTGATCCTTCTCTTTGTCGGATACTTCCTGTTCGGGGAGTCCTTAAGCGCACGGCAGATCCTCGGCATAGCCGTCTGCGCCGCCGGGCTTTCTCTCATCTCGGCCTGAACGGTCTGTCTGCGGAATTGTCAGCAATCGAAAGAAAAATGTCGGTTGTGCACCGGACGTACAGATGTTAAGATAACATCAAAATAAGAAAATAACAAAGGAGGAAAGACAAACTTGAAGAAACTTGCTTTGTTTTTCGTAACCGCTGCCATGATCGTCGGGATGGCTGTTACGGCACTTGCTTCCCCGTCCTATTCTGAATGGTATTTTCAGCAATTCAATACCTGGCCGGACGGAACTGTAGTCGACTGGGAGTATGATCCCGTCTACTGGGAGTACCTGGATATTTATGATCCCGTAGAAGCCGCGAGACTCAGAAACGGACAGAAAACCCAGCCTGTCGGCACCATGGCCTGGATCGACAGTGCCTACTGGAGCGGAACCACCGCCAGATGGTCAACCATCGGCTATTCTGAAAAATTTGAGCTGGAGCTCTACCGGGACGGCAACTTTGTCACTTCCAGAACCACAGCCAAGAGCTCCTATAATTTCTCATCTTATATCACACGTTCGGGCTACTACAGCTTTACCGTTCGTCCCTATGATTCCTATTACGGAAAGTGGGGCTCGGAGGAATCCTCCGCAGACAAGTACTTCAGCGGCTCAAGCTCCAATAACCCGAATTCCAGCCCGTCCAGAGTGACTAACGGATGGGTATCCACCCCGGGCGGCGGCTGGCAGTACTATGAGAGCGGAAATATGGTCAAAAACAGATGGGTAAGCTATGCCAATAACTGGTACTGGATGGACGACAAAGGAAACATGGCAACCGGATGGCAGTGGATCAACCGGCTGTGCTATTATCTGTATCCCTCCACCGGAGGCCCGATCCCGCAGGGTGCCTGCTGGATGAACGGTGTGACACCGGACGGCTACACCGTAGATGCGACCGGAGCCTGGACCGTAAACGGAGTTGTACAGGTAAGGTAAAAAATTTTTTATGTGATATGATATTTTTATGGGGTGTGAAACGGTCTGCCCGGGCTGTTTCACATCCCTTTTCAGTGATTTCCGGCCCGGCAGGATTCACTGTTTCACGCATTTCCGGATTGTATTTCCCGAAACATTGTTGTAAAATAAATGAAACTTCAGGGCGGGGTCTGAGTCCCCACTGGCGGTGACAGTCCGCGAACTCCGAAAAAGGGAGCCGAACCGGTGAAAATCCGGTACCAACGGTAAAGTCCGGACGGGAGAAGGAGACATATGAGTACGGTACTGTTTATTTCGGAAACTCTGATCATCGTGGCTGCATTGATTCTGGCAGCATATTTATCCGAAAAATATATCATTGGAAGAAGAGGGGGCAGGATTGCCGTCATGACATCGAAGAAAGTCGCCATGACCGGCGTTTTTGCATCGGTTTCGGGAGTCCTCATGCTCCTCGAAGTGCCGCTTCCCTTCGCGCCGCCGTTTTACAAGCTGGACATTTCGGAGGTTCCGGTTCTGATCCTTACCTTTGCCTACGGCCCCGTGTCGGGGATTCTGTGCGAACTGATCAAAATCTTTGTAAAGCTTCTTATAAAGGGCACCTCGAGCGCTTTCGTCGGAGAACTGGCAAATTTTGTCATCGGTGCAAGCCTCATTCTTCCGGCAGGGCTTCTCTATGCGGGAAAGAAGACAAAGAAAAGAGCTATCGCGGCTTTGCTTCTGGGGAGCGCCGTGATGACACTGTTCGGATCTTTCTTCAATGCCTTTTACCTGCTTCCGCAGTTTGCAGAGATTTACGGTATTCCCCTACCTGCCATTGTCGATATGGGTGCGGCCATCAACCCGGCAGTTGATTCCGTGAGCAGGCTTGTGCTTTTCTGTGTGGTCCCGATGAACCTTCTGAAGGGAATCGTGGATACGGTGATCACCATGCTTCTCTATAAGCGTCTGAGTCCGGTGATCAAGTAAGCTCAGGCGGAAGGTTAAAAAATTCCGCTTCCCTTCATGCGCGTCCGGTGCTATAATGCTACAGTTAGACTTATGCGCAAAACGAAAACGAAATTTTTCAGGAGGAAGTATAAATGAGAAAAATTCTGAATATAGCGGTTGTTCTGGCTGCTGTTCTTGCAATGACCGGCTGCAAGCCGTCTGTGATCGAAGCACAGACCGAGGTACAGACGGGTGAGAACGGTCTTCCGATGGGTGTGATAGAGACACAGCCCACATCGGAATACAAAAGTCCTTCGCTGGAGTACGTGGTACCCGAAGGTGCCAAGGGCCCCGGGGATGCTCAGGTGGTCGGTGACGAGTATGAATACTATCCGGAAGACAGAAAGCCCGAGGGTACCGAGACACCCGTGGTGCAGGTTCGTTATTTCTATGTCAATGCCCAGGGGCTCGGTGAGGATTTTGATGTTGTGGAAGGAACCGAATGCACTGCAGAAGATCTGATCGGGATCATGGTTGCCGGCGGATGCCTGACAGAAGGTACAGAGGTCATTTCCTTTGAACAGGAAGGGGACAGCGCCACGGTTACGCTCAATCAGATGGAAGGCCAGTACGCAGAGGCTTCCGGAGAGCAGCTCGCTCAGGCAGTAGCCAATACGCTTACGGACAACCTGATCCTGGATACCGTGACGGTTCGTGTCGGTGAGACAGCATACGGTCCGCTGGAATATGTATATTAAGCCCCCGGGCGGGAGGAGAATCTGATGGAAGCCTATAAAGAAAAAAAGCCTTATTATATTACCACGGCTATTGCCTATACTTCCGGCAAGCCGCATATCGGAAATACCTATGAAGTCGTGCTCGCCGATGCCATCGCGCGTTTCAGAAGAGCTCAGGGGTATGATGTCCGTTTCATGACAGGAACCGACGAACACGGTCAGAAGATCGAAAACAAGGCAAATGACAAGGGTGTGACTCCGCAGGAGTTTGTAGACGAGACCGCCGGGGAAATCAAAAGCATCTGGGATCTGATGAATACTTCCTATGACAAGTTCATCCGTACCACGGATCCCTATCATGTGAAGCAGATCCAGAAATGCTTCAAAAAGATGTATGCCAGGGGCGATATCTATAAAGGCGCCTATGAAGGCTGGTACTGCACCCCCTGCGAGTCCTTCTGGACCGAGTCCCAGACCGAGAACGGATGCTGTCCTGACTGCGGACGTCCCGTACAGAAAGCGCAGGAAGAAGCCTATTTCTTTAAGATGAGCAAATATGCCGACCGCCTGATCGAGCATATCAACACCCATCCGGAGTTTATTCAGCCCGTATCCCGGAAGAATGAGATGATGAACAACTTCCTTCTTCCCGGACTGCAGGATCTGTGTGTGTCCCGTACCTCCTTCAAGTGGGGCATCCCGGTGGATTTCGATGACAAGCATGTGGTTTACGTATGGCTCGATGCCCTCACCAACTATATCAGCGGTCTCGGTTTCAACTGTGACGGGGATTCCGATGAGGAAGGAAAGGCCTATGCGGCATCCGTGACCAAGAACACCGAAGGTGCAGACGGGACCGTGGATCTTTATCAGAAATACTGGCCGGCGGATCTTCATCTGATCGGAAAGGATAGCATGCGGTTCCATAC
>JAZUHZ010000284.1:0-4486 GCA_045642005.1 Candidatus Avilachnospira sp. | reverse complement strand
GCTTGGGATCCGATCGATCGATACCTATATCGAATACGGCGGAACTCTTAAAATAGAGAATATGAGCTTTAACGATCCGGATTTTGCGTTTGATGATGTTTCTTTCCGTGATGAGGAAAGCACCAGAATATATATCGATACCGCTATCAGCCGAAATATTCAGCATACGTTGAAAAACGACCGATTCGGCGAATATTTCAACCAGCTTCGGGAACTTTATGATAATGCTGAACTCACTGATGTGATCAACCGAATCGTTGAGAACATGAGCCACAAATTCCTGTTGGATGTCGTTCAGAAAGAGTTTAATCCTCATGACTTCGGTTCTGCAAAAGAGCTTCCTGCACACGAATATCCGGCTGAAACAGCCTTCGTTCTCTATGACGTTGATAAAAAAACAATCGTTGAACGGCTTAAAGAAATCATTGATATCAGGGAAAAAGGAGATTTGTCAGTAACGGTTACGCAGGAGCATGTTGACAAGGTTAAGAAATACCTCTATATGCTCGACCTGCTGGTGGACTGCACGGAAAGATCTGAAACGCAAGGCAGGGACGTGTATACGTTATTTGCACAGCCGGGCATGCGTTTCGCCATTGCCAAAGCTTTAGTTTATTCTCTGATGCAGGATGATTATTTCGATTCGCGGCCCGAAGATGTTAAGATGCATATTGCGGAAAAGATACTGGAAGACTTAAAAGGCAGAATGATGGAAGACATTATTTTACTTGAAACAATTAAAGCAGCATCTAACAGCAGGGAGGTGTTTAAGTTTAAATTTGATGAGGGCGGTGAGTATGATATGGTCGTTTTTGACAGGCATAACAGTACTTGCTGTCTTTACGAAATCAAGCACAGTGACAAGATCGTTGACCGGCAATCCAGATATCTGCGGGATGAAACAAAACTTGCTCTGATTTCGCACCGTTTTGGTGAGATTAAAGGGCGGTATGTGATTTATCGCGGAAATTCTTCTTTGGAAAACGGCATTGAGTATCTAAATGCAGAGGAATACCTGAAAGGTCTTTGATTATACATTTGCTTAACATGAACGGCGGGGGGCAGTGTCAATCAAACTGTGTAAGTTTTTAATTTTTTATTATTACCGCAGGTGCTTCATGGAAGGCTGCGGGGTAGCTGATCCCTGTGGGGTACACCACAGGGATCAGCTGGTTTCAAAATGATATTACACTCTCAACGGCGGCAGCTATGATATCCTTTGTAAGGCAAGCGTATAATTAGACTGTGTCCATCCCTGAGACTGGCGGCTTGTATATTACACTCTCGCAGCATCAAAAAGGAACGGGATCGGTTCCCGTTCCTTAGGATACTTATTTCTTTGTGTTCGGTGCGTGCTTGGGCGGTTTGTCCAGCTTTTTGAGCCTGGTCTTTCCGATACAGGCAGGGCAGGCGATCTGCTGCATGGTGTGCACTTTTCTGAGAAATACGGAACCTGTGGGGAAGTAGGCGATGACCTTTCCGAAACCTCCGCAGACCGGGCAGTTGGGATCGATCCTGGGATCTTTTTTCGCCTGTTCGGTGATGGTCCTGTAGGTACCGATCAGCTCGCTGTCTTTCGGGATGCGTCCGGTTCCCTGGCATACGCCGCAGGTGTTTTCATAGTAGGAGTTCGTTCCGTAAAGGAAGGTCTGTTTTCCGCTTCCCTTGCAGTGGGGACAGGTGACCGTCGCGCTTCTGTCCGCTGCTTTCTTTTTGCAGTCATCGCACAGCTCGTTGAGCTTTGCGACCTTTTTTCCACATTCCGGGCAGAAGTATTTTTTATCCTTGCCGCCGGCCTCGCCGAAGATATCGTCCATCACTTTATTGATGCCGTCATTTCCGAAGATGTTTACGGTACCGTCGGATCCTTTTCCTTCCTTTTCGGCATGCTTTTTCTTTTCACAGTCGACACAGAGGATCCCCGGTGCATAGACTTCTTTTCCGCATTCCGGGCATTTATATTTCGGGGGGACATCGTTACCGAAGATACTGTCGGTCGGAGTCTCCTCTTCGAGTCTCCGGATCTCCTCCTCCTGCTTTCTTTTCAGCTCCTCTTCCTGTCTTCTGAGCTCTTCCTGCTGCTTCTTAAGCTCGGCTTCCTTTCTGAGACGTTCCTCTTCTGCTTTCTTAAGCTCGGCTTCTTTTCTGAGACGTTCCTCTTCTGCTTTCCTAAGTTCGGCTTCTTTTCTGAGCCTCTCTTCTTCGGCTTTTCTGAGTTCCTCTTCTTTTCTGAGACGCTCCGCTTCCTCCGCCTTCTTCTTCCGGCAGTCGGAACAGATCTCTCCCGGTTTCGATACTTCGCTGCCGCATTCGCTGCAGTAGTATTTCTTCGGGACCTCTTTCCCGAGGCATTCTCTCAGGGCTTTCTTGAATTCCTTTGCGCTTGCGTAGCGGTTCTTCGGATCGACGCTGCAGGCTCTGTTGATGACCGCATCGATAAAAGCGTTGCCGTCTCTGGTCGGAGGGAAGGCTTCTCCCTTAAGACGTCTGGACAGGGCCATCTGTTCCTCCTGTGCCGTGGGGATGCGGTCGATGGGGAGGAAGGGCACCTTCTTGTTGTTGAGGAGCCAGTAGAGAACGATCCCGAGAGAATAGAAGTCTACGGTCCTGTCGTATTCAAGACCTCTGTAGATCTCGGGTGCCATATAGTTGTTGGTACCGGCCTTGGTGGCATGGGTGGAATGATCCATGACTCTGGCGATACCGAAATCTCCGAGCTTGAAGATATCGAAACGGTTCACGAAGATGTTCTGGGGCTTTATGTCTCTGTGTACGATGTTGACCTTTTCGCAGATGTCCAGAGCGTCGCAGATGTCGCATCCGAGCTCGATGACATCTTCCAGTCCGAACTTATGTCCGGCAAGGTATCTCGGAAGAGAATCCAGAAGTTCCATCTTTATGAAGATATCGGCTCCGTGTCCGCTCGCATGGGGGATGATGGCATGGTCTTCGTAACTGACGATGCTGGAGATGCCTCTGAGTTCCGACATGATGGAGAATTCGTTCACCATTTTGTCGATCCTTCCCTGATAGAGACTGTTCACCTCTTCCTCGGAATAGCCGTCGTCCATATAGGAGGAGAACTCCGATTCCGACGTGGGGATGGAGATCACCTTCAGAGCCGACTGTATGGTGCCGGCCGAATCCGTCTTCTGTATCTTGTATACTTCACCGTAGGTGCCTTTGCCTATGACGTCGACCGTCTCCCAGCCGGGCCATAATTCTTTATATTCCATGACGGAGCTCCTTTCGGAAATTAGTGTATGTTTTCGGCCCTTCCCGGTCTTCCCGGGCAGGACCCTTATGAGTTCCTTTTCGTTTCGGAAACGATGGGTACGTATTATTTTTTCCTGCGGTTTCCGATCTTTCCTTCCTGCCAGAGATAGATGAGCAGGATGGGGATGACAAGGATGGGGATCTCATAGCACAGGAAAGCTGCTGCGAGCGTTTCCAGGATGTATTTCGCGTTGAGGCGCTGCTTTACGGCCGCCTTTTTCAGATCCTTTACGGTCGCATCCTCTTGATTTCCGGTACATTCGAGATGTGTGGAGCCCGGGTCTCCTTCGACCCTGACCGCTTCGCTGACGCTGCGGATCTGACTTCCGCAGTACGGGCAGAATCTTCCTTCGCCCGCTTCTTTTCCGCAGTTCGGACAGAACATGTTCCTTGCCTCTTTTTCGTCGTCTATTTTTTACCGTCTTTGCCCCTGAAGATCCCGATCTTCCACAGGAAGAAGAGCATGGCGGGGATACCGAGAGCAGGTGCCACGAAGGACACAAAAAGAATGATCAGAAATCCGAAGATATAGGGAATGGCGGCAAGGAAAAGAAGACCTCCCGTTCCCGCGTTCTTCAGACGGTCCTTCCGGACATCCTTTTTGACCTCATCGAGCGTTCTGTCATTTTCCCCTTCGCTGAGAGAAAGGTTTTCCGGTTCTTTCGCATCCGTGCTTTTTCCGTCTGCTGTGTTTCTGATCTGTTTTCCGCAGTACGGGCAGAACCTGGCTTCTCCCGCGTCTTTGCCGCAATGGGGACACTTCATAAATTTACCTCTAAAGACCTTTGTTATTTGGTTTATTATATATTTTATCGGATGAAAAGACAAGCCAAAATCTTCTGAAATAAACAGCCTGATTTACGATAATAAAAGAATGGCCGCTTGACTGAAAAGGTCGGAAGTTGTAGAATAATAAAAATAATATAAAGATGAAAAGCATTATGAAAAGATCTGCACGACGGGAAAAATTCAATGGGCTCGGTAACGGAAGGTCTTTTTGTAATGAAAGGAAATGACGCATTCCGGCATTCGGGATGCTTTTTTCATAAAGGAGAACAGGCATGGAGTATACTGGTTATCTTTTAACGGGACCCGGAAAGAGAAGAGAGAACAACGAGGATAACTTCGTTATCGGTCCGCGCATCCTTGAGGACGGAAGACAGTCCGTCGGATACGAATACAACGGACACGTAGGGCACTTCCTTCCTTT
>JAZUHZ010000283.1:0-6052 GCA_045642005.1 Candidatus Avilachnospira sp. | reverse complement strand
ATACCAATGAAAGCATGCGCTATTCGGGACTTCTGGAAAGAATACGGGAATTATGAAATACAGAAAAATGGCGGAGGACATCCTGTTTCCTCCGAGATGTCCGGTCTGTGAAAAGATCATTCCTTTTCCGGACCGTGACGGAATCTACGAGGGGACACCGGGATATAAATGCTTTGTCCACAGGGAGTGTTTCCCGCTCCTTCCGTTTGTTACGGAAAACACCTGCCGGTGCTGCGGACAGGTGATCCGGGAGGGCAAAACTACCTGCGGCGTCTGTGAAGAACGAAACCGCCTTTTTGAGGAGGCGCGGGGCGTGTTCCTTTATGAGGGAGAGGTAAGAAGAGCCCTTTTTGATGTCAAATACCGGCATAAGAAAGAGTACTGCGATTTCTTCTCCTATGCGGCCTTTGACCGGCTTTCGGACTGGATAAAGAAAGTATCGCCGGATGTGATCATTCCGGTGCCGGTGCACAAGGAACGGCTCCGGAAGAGAGGATATAACCAGGCTGCCGAATTTGCCGCGGGGCTAAAGGCCTTCACCGGGATTCCGGTCCTTTCCGGCTTCCTTGTGAGACAGAAAAACACCGTCGCCCAGAAAGAACTCTCTCCGCTTGAACGAAAGCAGAACCTTGCGGATGCCTTCTCAGTGACGGACGAGCTTCCCTCCGGGACGAAGGTGCTTCTGATCGACGATATTTTTACGACGGGCGCTACGGCCGAAACCTGCTCCCATGTCCTTAAAGAGGACGGAAAAGCAGGGGCGGTATACGTCCTCTGCATCTCTACTTCCAGAGAGCCGGATCACTCATAGCGGTAACCGGGAATCTCCACGCCGTCTACGGTGAGACGGGAACGGAACCGGCGCGGGATCACGGGATTCTCCTCAGAGAAGAAGAGCGAATCGGCCATGGCTTTCATATCCTCAAACTCCATGGCGAGATTCTCTTTGGAGGTGTAATCCGGGATCTTTGTCTCGTGAGAAACGGAATAACCGGTCCTGAGGGCCGGCAGGGCGGGCGTTGCCGCATAGGTGAGACGGGCAGTATCGCTCATCTTCTCATGGTAGGCGGAAACCTCGACACTGTAGACGCGGTTCTGCTTTCTTTCGGCAAAGACCACATTCCGTTTTCCGGCCTCCTCTAGTTCTGCTTTGCAGTCGGTCCAGTCAAAGCTGGAGACGGACGGAATGCCTTCACCTGCGGAAAGAACGCGGAGCGCACGGCTCAGGGAGATATATTCGGAAACCTTTTCCGCTCTTTTTATGAGGGCGGCTTCGATCTCCGCGTCCGCTTCCCGGATGGCATCGGCAGCTTCGGAGGCACTTGCCGTAAGTTCCTTTAGACCTTCGGCATCGCCGGCAGCAGGGAGCGGAGCGCACTTTTTATAAAGGGCGGGATCCTCCGAAATATTTTCCGTTGTGATCATGGCCTGAAAGTCCTCAAAGCTCATGCGGATCCGGATCTTTTCCCCGCCGGGAATGGTGCAGTCATTGGTTTTCTGGGTGTTTTCATACAGATTCATAGGAAAATCCCTCCTCTTTTCAATCCTTCCGGGTGATTGTACCATTTCGGAAAGAAAACGTAAAGAGATTTTTAATTTCCGCTTGACATTCCGGGGACAGCATGCTATCATAACGAAGCTAAAGGGCTCAAGGCCCTTTTTCATTGCACATGTTTTAATTTTTTTTGGGAGGTGAATAACCGTGGCTAATACAAAGCGCACCAAAATCATTCTTGCATGCACAGAGTGCAAGCAGCGTAACTATTTCCTTACAAAGGAAAAGAAGCTCCATCCGGAAAGAATGGAACTCAACAAGTACTGCAGATTCTGCAAGAAGCACACACCGCATAAGGAGACGAAGTAATGGCTGAGAACGCAGAGAAAGTTTCCGTTTTCAAAAGAATCGGAGATTTCTTCAGAGGTGTTAAGAGCGAGTATTCTAAGATAGTTTTTCCGAATCTGGATACACTTAAGAAGCAGACTACCGCTGTTATCGTGATCAGTATCATTATCGGACTTCTTATCTTCGTGCTTGATCTTGTCATGAAGTACTTACTCGGACTCATTCTGTAAGAGGGAGATCAAAATGGCAGAAACTAATTCCGAAGCTAAGTGGTATGTGGCGCACACATACTCAGGCTATGAGAATAAAGTAAAAGTCGACCTTGAAAAGACCATTGAAAACCGAGGACTTGAGGACCGCATCTTCGAAGTATCCGTACCCGTACAGTCCACCGTCGAACTGAAAAACGGCGTGGAGACAGTCGTGGACAAGAAGATCTTCCCCGGTTATGTCCTTGTGAAGATGGTCATGGACGATGAGACCTGGTATGTAGTAAGAAACACCCGCGGTGTTACCGGCTTCGTCGGGCCGGGATCAAAGCCCGTTCCGCTTTCCGAGGCGGAAGTTGCGAAGCTCTCATACCGCGAGCAGGAAGTTACATTCAACTACGCCGAAGGCGATACGGTTGTTGTAACACAGGGAGCATGGAAGGATACCGTTGGCGTCATCAGAACCGTCAATCCCGGAAAGCGCAGCGTTACCATCGCTGTCGAGATGTTCGGTCGTGAGACACCGGTTGAGTTATCTTTCGCAGAGGTAAAGAGTTTATAAAAGTGGAAGGGAGTAACCCCACTATCACCACAAGGAGGTGCCGTTATGGCAAAGAAAGTTACTGGATTTATCAAGTTACAGATCCCGGCCGGCAAGGCAACACCGGCTCCGCCTGTTGGACCCGCATTAGGACAGCACGGCGTGAACATCGTTGAATTCACCAAGCAGTTCAACGCAAAGACAGCGAACGAGGGAGATACCGTTATCCCTGTAGTTATCACTGTTTATTCTGACAGAAGTTTCACATTCGTTACAAAGACTCCTCCCGCAGCAGTTCTTATTAAGAAGGCCTGCAACATTAAGAGCGGTTCAGGTGCCCCCAACAAGACAAAGGTTGCAACCCTCTCCAAGGCTGACCTTCAGAAGATCGCTGAGAAGAAGATGCCCGACCTTAACGCAGCTACAGTTGAGGCAGCTATGTCAATGATCGCCGGCACATGCAGAAGCATGGGCGTTACCGTAGAACAGTAAGGAGGTCCGTAATGAAAAGAGGAAAAAGATATCAGGAGGACATGAAGAAGTTCGACCGTGCCACCCTGTATGATAGAGACGAAGCAATCAAGATCGTTAAGGAAAACGCTACTGCAAAGTTCGATGAAACCCTTGAGGTTCATTTCAGAACAGGCTGCGACGGACGTAAGGCTGATCAGCAGATCCGTGGCGCTGTAGTGCTTCCCGCAGGTACCGGTAAAAAGGTTCGTATCCTTGTATTCGCAAAGGGACCGAAGGCTGACGAGGCTCTTCAGGCCGGCGCTGATTACGTAGGCGATATGGACATGGTTACAAAGATCCAGGGCGGATGGTTCGATTTCGACGTAGTTGTTGCAACTCCCGACATGATGGGTGTTGTAGGTCGTCTCGGTAAAGTCCTTGGCCCGAAGGGTCTCATGCCCAACCCGAAGTCCGGAACCGTTTCCATGGATGTTGCAAAAGCCATTGCCGACATCAAAGCCGGTAAAGTTGAGTATCGTCTTGACAAGGCCAACATCATCCACTGCCCCTTCGGTAAGGCTTCCTTCACCGAGGAACAGCTTCAGCAGAACTTCCAGGCAATCATGGATGCAATCAACAAGGCTCGTCCCGCAGCTGTAAAGGGTGCATTCTTAAAGAGTGTTACCATGTCATCCACCATGGGCCCCGGCGTTCGCATGAACGTTACCAAGCTCGTAAACGGCTGATCAGTTCTGTCATTCCGAGCGCAGTGTAGTTAACCGCGTAGCGGTTAACTACATTGATTTAATATAATATTGACACATCCCGTCGGATGTGTTAGTATACAGGAGTTATAACTGCCGAAGACAGTGAGTGACCTTAAGGTCGTAAGTTTACCGCTCACCGAGGAGTACTCATAAGATATTTATGTGCCCTCGTGTGAAAATGCGAGGGCATGTTTTTTGCAGTTATACCCGATATTCTACAAGGAGGTATAGTAAATGGCAAAGGTAGAGCTTAAGCAGCCTATCGTTGAGGAAGTGAAGGCCATGCTGGATGGCGCACAGTCCGCAGTAGCAGTTAAGTACCTTGGTATCACTGTTGAGCAGGATACAAAGATGCGTAAGGAGCTTCGCGAGAACGGCGTTTCCTATAAGGTATTCAAGAACACCCTCATCAAGAGAGCTGCAGAAGGCACTGATTTCGAAAAGCTCGCACCCGTACTTGAAGGCCCCACAGCACTTGCAGTATCCAAGACCGATGCAACAGCACCCGCAAGAATTATTGCAAAGTATGCCAAGGACACCAAGATCCTCGAGCTCAAGGGCGGCGTGGTAGAAGGAGATTTCTACGACGAGAAGAAGATCGCTGAGATCGCGAACATTCCCGGAAGAGATGTACTTCTTGGAAGACTTCTCGGATCCATGCAGTCACCCATCACCAACTTCGCACGTGTTCTTAAACAGATCGTTGAGAAGGATGGCGCTCCTGCCGAAGAGGCAGCACCCGCAGAAGCATAAGCTTCCGGATGGAACAGGGCCGCGGAAAGCGGCATAAAAAGCGCGGCCAGAGCCGCATCAAAACGAAAAATACAAGGAGAAAATAAAATGACAACAGCTGAGTTTATCGAGGAGATCAAGAAGTTATCAGTTCTCGAGCTTAATGAGCTCGTAAAGGCATGTGAGGAAGAGTTCGGCGTTTCTGCAGCAGCAGGCGTTGTAGTAGCAGCAGCTGGCCCCGCAGAGGCAGTTGAAGAGAAGACAGAGTTCGACGTTGAGCTTACCGAAGTAGGCCCCAACAAGATCAAGATCATCAAGATCGTTCGTGAGCTTACCGGTCTCGGCCTCAAGGAAGCTAAGGACGCTGTTGACGGCGCTCCCAAGGTTCTCAAGGAAGCAGCTGACAAGGCTACCGCTGACGATATGAAGGCTAAGCTCGAAGCAGAAGGAGCAAAGGTTACCCTTAAGTGAGATAGGTTCAGGCAAGCTGCGTAGCAGCGCCGAATGAACCGTAATCGAACTTAGTTAACTCGAAGCCGCAGGGCGGCTGAGAGTTAACCACCTTGCCGCCCGTCAGGGCGGTGCCCATTCATAAGATCGTTATAATCCCCCGGAATCTTTCCGGGGGATGTTTAATTTTAAAATCCGGTGGCGGATCCGGCGTCAAACTGTTATAATAACTCTGATTGTGAGCTAAAATCGAAGGAGGAGGCTTCCGGATGGAACACTTTATTGATACCTTTTTGAATATCGTAAAAGAACACGGAGAGAAACCGGCGGTTTCGGATGAGAACGGTACGTTTACCTATCAGGAACTTTGGGAGTACGGATGTACCGTGGCTGCAAACCTGAAGAAGAAAGGTGCCGTGCGCGGAAGCCGGATCATTGTGGAGGCTCCGCGTTCCAAAGAATATGCCGGGTGCCTTCTCGGGTGCTGGTTTGCCGGGGCGGCAGCCATCCCGCTTTCTGATGATTATCCGGAGGAGCGTCTCCAGTATATCAAAAACGATTCGAAGTGTGAGCTCTCCATCAATGAAGAGTTCTTAAAGGCCATGGATATGTCTCTTACGGCAGAACCGGTGGAACCGGATCTTGCGGATGAGGGTATCGTGATCTACACCTCCGGTTCCACGGGAAATCCGAAGGGCGTGATTCATGATTTCTATTCGATCGCGGCCGTGGTGGCGAGAAATATTGCCAGGGACGAGGCTGAAGATACGGAAACCAACAATGTTGCCGGTCTTGTAGCGCCGTTCACGTTTATCGTGGGCATGTCTCTGTTCCTTTCGGCGATGGCCCTGGCGAAGCATCTGGTTCTGGTTTCGGATGAAATACGCAGGGACCCATATAAGCTGGCTGCCTACTATGACGAGAATAATGTCGAGTCCTCCTTTGTCCCGCCGAGGATGGTGGACTTCATGCTCAAACATAATCATTCTCTGAAGCTGATCTCCGTGGGCTCCGAAAGAATCACGAATATCTACTTTGAAGACCATCCGGTCGTGGT
>JAZUHZ010000282.1:0-7509 GCA_045642005.1 Candidatus Avilachnospira sp. | reverse complement strand
GTACAAGGCGGTTTCCGTCTTCGATCTCCTCACAGATCTCCGCCCGAAGGGATCCGTCACCAAATGTGACTTTTGCCCCGGGTTTCAGCTTTTTTCCGGGTTTTACAAGACACTCCCAGATATCGCCGTCCCTTCGTTCCAGAAGAAATACCTCCACATGGGCCCCGGTCTCCTCCTTCAACCCGAGAAGTCTTGCGGGAATGACCTTGGTGTCATTGATCACGAGACAGTCTCCGGGCTCGAAATAAGAAAGAATATCCGTAAAAACCTTATGTTCGGTTTTTCCGCTGCCGCGCTCCAGAACAAGAAGTCTGGAGGAACTGCGGTCCAAAAGAGGATCCTGCGCGATCAGTTCTTTCGGCAGATAGTAATCAAAATCTTTAACATCCATATCCGTATCAGTCAATGAGGACAGAGTCCTCAGGGTTCATAAAGAGATCCACCTGCTGCTCCCTCTCATAGTCGAGGTTATACTCCGCGTAGATCTCACCATTCATAAAGGATTCGTACATCAGAGCCAGATCCGAATCCGAAGACAGCGCGTTTTTCAGTTCTTCCGAATTGGCATCAATGAGCTCCTGAACACCTGCCTCCTCAAAGGATTCCTGAATATAGTCTCTGGTTTCCTTCAGCAGGTTCTCCTGCAGCACCCATTTCCCATCGTCGGAGAGCGCCGCATAGAAGTACATGATCCCGGGCGCTTTGGTATTGACGCGTCTCAGATTGAGCCGGTAGGTCACAACGCCGAGGATTTCGCCTTCCTCTCTTCCCGGAAGAACATACACCCGGACATCATCATATCCTCTGATCCAGGATTTCTGTGCCGTGAGCTTTGCCCGGAGATCCTCGTCCTCCGGAGCCTCCTCTTTTCCGTAAAGGGCATAGAGTCCCGGAAGGTCCGCATTCAGCCGGCAGGAAAAAAAGGCACTGACCAGCTCAAGGATTTCCGGGTTCGTGCTTTCCGTGAGGGAAAGCTTCGGCTCCGCCGCCAGAGACTCCGCAATCGAAGCTTCAATGGAAGCCTCCACGGAAGCCGATTCCGACTCCCGGAGAGCTTCGATCCGCTTCGATTCTTCGATTTCCGCCTCTTTCTTTTTTCTGAGAATCCCGGTTACTGCGATCAGAATGACAAGGATCAGGATCACCGCCACTCCGAGCATGAGCATCACCGTGTTCTTCTGTTTCTCCGTCTTTCCTGTCATCAGCCTTCCTTCCCCGTATAGGCACCGGTGGAATCTACCCGGTAGGTTCCGTTAACCAATGTGTTCGTTGCCATCACTCCGTTGGACTGGAGATAATAGAAATGTACCTGGTCTGTCGTCACCCATTTGTCATGCACCATGGCACCGGTCTTTGTATCAAAATAGTACCAGGCGCCGTTGGTAAACTGCTTCCATCCGGTCGCCATGATTCCGTTCTGATCAAAGAAATATTCATTTTCCCCGATATCAAGCCATTCACTCTTGGCGAAAGTACCTTCTGCCTTTTTATATTTCCACCCATCGGCGGTTTCCGACCAGCTGCCTTTGGCGGCAGGCGTCTCGGTTCCTTTGACAGAAGCGATCAGGGATTTTCCGTAATTGAGAAGCGCCTTCGCATCCGCGTACTGCTTACTCTGTGATTTCATGACAACCGCGATCAGCTGATGCCCGGAAACCTCGGCGCACTCGGTCAGGGTATTTCCTGCTTTGGAGGTGTATCCGGTCTTTCCTCCGATGATGCCTTCAAAATACTCGGAATTCCCCGAATACAGCATTTTGTTGGAATTCGAAAGTGCCAGCTGACCCCGTCCCGCGGTTGCCGGCAGTGTCCAGCTCTTCGAGGACATTACTTTTCGCACGGTATCATTGGCCATGGCTGCTTTCGTGATGAGCGCCATATCGTAGGCCGTGGTACAGTGTTCCGTATCATTCAGACCGGAAGCATTGCGGAAATTTGTATTTTTGCAGCCGAGTTCCACCGCTTTTTTATTCATCAGATCCGCAAATTTTGTCTGGCTGCCGGACACAGCCTCCGCAAGTCCGTTGGCCACTTCACAGGCGCTCTTTAATAAAAGCGCATACAGCGCATCCTCCACGGTCATGGTATCGCCGGTCGTCATCTGAACATTGGTGTAACCGGACTCCAGATTTTTGGTGGCGCTGTCTGTGAACGTAAAGGTCGTCTTCGGAGAAAGGTTCTCTGCCGCAAGGAGCGCCGTCATAACTTTGGTAATGGATGCCGGATACATTCTGACATTGCTGTTTTTATCAAAAAGCACCTGATCGGTCGTTGCGTCATAAAGCACCGCGGTTTCCGAAGCGATCTGCGGTTTGGCAATTTTTCCGTCGATCACAATCTGCGCGACGGCTCCTTTCCCCTGCTCTCCGGTTCCGTTTCCCTGGGAACCGGGACCCTTGGCGCCGTTTCCGGTCGTGCCGTTTGCGGACGGAGAAGTGTTTCCCGCCTGGGCACCGGGAGCGGTAGAGACGTCAGACCCCTGTGCGTTTTTGGCTGTCCTGGCGGTATTCCCGGATGCTGCAGCACTGCCAGGTCCCGCCGCCCCGCCGGAAAGGGCGGTTCCGTTTCCTGTGGCCTCCCCGAACGGACGGTCACTCAATATCACGCCCGCGTAGCCTGTCAGCTGAAAAAGCAGAATAAAAACCAGAACCAGCGCAGAAAGTTTTCTGTATTTTCTCATAGTTGCCTCACTCAATATCGATGTTCGACTCTTTGATCGCACGCTCATAGCTCTCCCGGGCATCGTCCGCAACGGACTCCACCCCCGCTTCCGTTTCCGGTATTTCCCGGTCTTCCGAAGCTTCCTCCGGAGCGCTTTCCGCCGCATCTCTGACGCGATGGAAAATCTCCATGAATTCCTTTCCGGAAATCGTTTCTTTTTCGATCAGATAAGCCGCGATCTTCTCAAGCGCATCCCGATGCTCCGAAAGGATCCGTTTGGCCTCTTCATAATAGACCTTCAGCATTCCGGCTACGACCCGGTCTACCTCCGTTGCCGTATCCTCGCCGCAGTCGAGCACCGTATGACCGGAAAGGTACATGTCCTGTGTACGGGCCAGAGCCATCAGTCCGAATTCCTCGCTCATGCCGAATCTTGTGACCATGTTTTTCGCGATCTCGGTCGCCTTCTCAATATCATTGGCTGCGCCGGTCGTTACCGTATCGAAGATCAATTCCTCTGCCGCCCGTCCTCCGAGCGCCACGACGATCATGGCCTCCAGTTCTTTTCTGGTATTTAAATATTTCTCCTCTTCCGGCACCTGCATCACATAACCGAGTGCTCCCATGGTACGCGGTACGATCGTGATCTTCTGCACCGGCTCCGAATCCTTCTGTACGGCAGCAATCAGCGCATGCCCCACCTCATGATAGGATACGATATTTCTCTCCTCTTTGGAAAGAATACGGTCTTTTTTCTCTTTGCCGACAAGGACAACCTCTACGGCTTCCAGAAGATCCGACTGGCTGACTGCCTCCCGTCCGTGCTTCACGGCAGTAATGGCCGCCTCATTCATCATATTGGCAAGATCGGCACCCACCGCGCCGCTCGTTGCCAGTCCGATTTCCTCAAAATCAACGGAACTGTCCAGATTCACCCCTTTAGAATGAACTTTCAGGATGGCAACTCTTCCCCTGAGATCCGGCTTATCCACCACGATCCGCCGGTCAAAACGGCCGGGCCGAAGAAGCGCCGGGTCCAGGATCTCCGGACGGTTTGTGGCGCCGAGGACCATGATCCCTTTGCCGGGGTCAAATCCGTCCATCTCTGAAAGGAGCTGGTTGAGTGTCTGCTCCCGCTCGTCATTGCCGCCGGCAAAACGTCCTTCACGGCTCTTGCCGATGGCATCGATCTCGTCAATGAAGATGATGCAGGGGGCCATGGAATTGGCCTGCTTGAAAAGATCCCGGACTCTCGAAGCGCCGACACCGACGAACATCTCCACAAAATCCGATCCTGTCAGAGAGAAAAACGGTACATCGGCTTCGCCGGCAATTGCCTTGGCTAAAAGGGTTTTTCCGGTACCGGGAGCTCCCACGAGAAGCGCGCCTTTCGGAAGCTTGGCACCGATCTTTCTGTATTTTGCAGGGTTGTGCAGGAAATCCACGATTTCCTCGAGAGACTCCCTCGCCTCATCCACGCCGGCCACATCGGCAAAGGTAACGCCGGTCGTCTTCTGCATATACATCTTGGCTGTGGACTTTCCGACACCCATGATGCCGCCCTGTCCGCCCATCCTCCTTGTCAGGAAGATGAAAAACGCCGCATACAGGAGAACCGGGATCACCACCGTAAAGATGATATCCCAGAACCGGCCGGAATCATCGGGCTTTTCCTGATAGAGCGCAACATCATACTTCAGGAGAAAACTGGTGCGCATAATGTCATCTGTTTTCACAGTATAATAGGAAATTGCCGGCGAATACTCGGTCGAGTCGGCTTTCACATAAATATCGATCCGACTGTCCCCGATATAAAGTGCCTCTACCTCCCCGTCCTCTACCATCTGGTAGAACGTATCATAGGAAACCTCGACTTCCGACTTTTCCCGGAGAGCGCTGCGGGCAATATTGGTAATAAACAGTGCCGCAAGGATCACCGTAAAAACGATAAAGAGTTTCCGGAACCCCGGAGGGGCATTCTTTGGATTTTTTTCAGTTTCGTGATTCATTTTTTCTCCGCTACCGGTTCAGATGTAAGTCCCATTCCGAGCTTGCCCGCCTCTTTTACATCCACATGGGCGAGGATCTCCGAAGTGTGCGCCTGGCAGCCCCGGAGTTTCGGGAGCTGTTCCATGGCAAGTTTTGCGTTTTCATCCGTTGCCGCGCTCATGGAAAGCGCGATCAGCGTTTCATCCGTATGAAGGGCCGGATTCCTGGACCCGAGATAATCGATCTTCAGTTTCTGAATAGGCTCAATGGCGCTGGGTGAGATCACATTGACCTCGTGCGGAATGCCTCCGAGAATCTTTAAGGAATTAAGCATCGCTGCGGACAGAGCACCGAGAAGCTTGGTGGCGCCGCCGGTCACGATCGTCCCGTCGGGAAGCTCGATGGCTGCCGCCGGTCCTTTTTCCCGCTTTGCACGCTCGCGGGTGGCCGGAACCACAGCCCGGTATTCCTGATTGATCCCCGCCTGCTGCATGAGAAGCTCGATCTTGAAGATTTCCTCTTCGCTTCCGGTTTCCCGGAACACGCCTTCACAGGATTTGAAGTATCTTCTCACGATCTCCTGCCGGGAGGCTTCGCGGCAGACTTCATCATCCGTGATGCAGAAGCCGACCATGTTGACCCCCATATCGGTCGGGGATTTATACGGGCTTTCTCCGTAGATTCCCTGGAAAATGGCATTCAGTACCGGGAAGATGGCAACATCCCGGTTGTAATTCACCGTTGTCTCCCCGTAGGCTGCCAGATGGAACGGGTCGATCATGTTCACATCATTTAAGTCGGCGGTTGCCGCCTCATACGCCAGATTCACCGGATGTTTCAGCGGAAGATTCCAGACAGGGAAGGTTTCGAATTTGGCATATCCGGCCTTCTGACCGCGGCGGTTCTCATTATAAAGCTGCGACAGGCAGACAGCCATCTTTCCCGAACCCGGTCCCGGAGCCGTCACAATCACCAGGGGTTTTACCGTCTCCACGAATTCGTCCCGGCCGAACCCCTTATCGGAGGTAATGAGGGCGACATTGTTGGGATATCCCTCAATCTTGTAATGCCGGTAGACCTTTGTCTTGTGTTTCTCCAGACGACTGATGAAATGGTCCACCGCCGGAGAGGGCGTAAATCTTGTGATCACGACAGAATTAACCTGAAGTCCTTTCTGACGGTACATTTTGATGAGGCGGATCACGTCCTCATCATATCCGATCTCCAGATCTCCCCTCTTTTTATTTCTTTCAATATCTTCGGCATTGATGACCATCAGTACCTCGGCATCATTCCGGAGCTGAAGAAGCATCCGGAGTTTGGAATCCGGCTGGAATCCCGGAAGCACCCTCGAAGCGTGAAAATCGTCAAACAGTTTTCCGCCCAGTTCCAGATAGAGTTTTCCGTCGAAATGACCGATCCGTTCCTTGATCCGTTCCGATTGAATCTTCAGATATTTTTCATTATCAAAGCCTTTTGTAAACATAGCAACCCCTTTAAAAAGCACAACTGGATAACTTTATTAATATACCACATTTTTCAGCCTTTGTACAATGATTCCGCCAAGGATTCCGATCAAAATCCCGGAAACCGTACCAAGCGCCAGAAGAACCGGAAGATAAGCCACAACTGCCTTCCCGGCAAGGCTTACCGCCACAAGAAGCTGCCCGAGGTTATGCGCGATCCCGCCGGCCGCACTGACGGGAATGATCCCGGCTTTCCTCTTATTTTTCAGAAACGCCATGACTGCAAAAGAAAGAAGACATCCCGCCATGGCGTAAAGAATAGAGAACAGATTTCCAAAGAGGAAACCGGAGAGACACACCCTGAGAACATTCACCGTGAGCGCCTCAAAAGGGCCGAACGCATAAAGAGAAAACACGGTCACGATATTGGCAAGGCCGATTTTGGCTCCGGGAATCCCCGGATTCACCGGAAGCAGGCTTTCCACATAGGAAAAAATCAGTGACAATGCGGTAAGACAGCCATATTCTGCTACTTTTTTTGCGGCATTATTCATAAAAAGTCTTTTTTGTTTTTGTATAATATTTACAAACTTTTTTAGAGAGTCCTCGGAATGTTTGACAAAAAAAACAATTAAATGTATAGTGTAAGATGCTTGCGTGCACCACTAGTAAGCAATCTATATGCATGTACGATTATTTAGGAGGGTACTATGAAAGGTACGGTAAAGTGGTTTAATAACCAGAAAGGTTATGGCTTCATCTGTGATGAGAGCGGAAAGGACATCTTCGTTCATTATTCAGGTCTCAACATGGAAGGCTTCAAGACTCTCGATGAGGGTCAGGCGGTAGAATTTGACGTTGTTAACGGAGACAAGGGACCGCAGGCTACGAACGTCACAAAGATCTGATTCTGATGCTGGCAATTGAAGGACTCCCCGCAGGGAGTCCTTTTATTATGCGCAAAAATCCTTTTTATTCTTTCTGTCTGCGAGGAAAAGAAGCGTCATCAGCATTAGACCTGCAAGGGTTGCAAAAACGCCTTCCCGAAGCCCCTTCGGAGCGTAAGTCAGGCAGATCTCATGGGTTCCCTTCCGGACCGGAATTCCCATAAAAGCATCCCCGAATCCTTCATGAATGGGAGTCTCTCTGCCGTCCACAGTACAGGTCCATCCCTCATCATAAGGAAGGGAAAGGAAGAGCTCCCGGTTGTCTGCTTCACTGGTCACGGTTCCCCGGATCATCGTATCGCTTTTTTCCGTGAGGAGAAGCGGCTCTTCCCGGAGCACCGCGGCAAACTCTGCAAGGGCATCATAATTCACCCGGTAGAGTTTGAGCTTCATATCTTTCTCGTCATTATCCGGCGTGATCTTCACATAGTCATCCTGAAGAAGCT
>JAZUHZ010000281.1:0-4782 GCA_045642005.1 Candidatus Avilachnospira sp. | reverse complement strand
TTAGCTTTCATTGCTCCCTTCTCCCTTCTGTCCGTCCAGGGCGGCGTCTATGACCCTGAGGTCGTATAGCGCCCTGGTTCCGATCTTCCTCAGCGCTCCCAGGCTCTCCGCCCACGTGCGGGCCTTCGTCTTCCCCAGGCCCGTATAGCGTGCCAGGTCGCTTATTGAGAGAAGGCGCGGCTGGATCCTCTCGTTTTCTTTTGTGCTCATTGCTCTTTCCTCCTTGTTTGTCTGTGTCCGTGGCAATTCGTCTTTAATTGCCTGTTGCCATTAAAGCCTTTTTTTGATAAACTTAGTACATGAAATCAATTTTTAGTGAATACGCTTAATTTTGGAGGTGGCCAGAATGTCGAGAAAACAGAACCGCGTGGTAGAAAATCAGGTGCTTTTAGACAATATGAGAAAGATACAGAAGGCCTCCGGGCTCCGGCAGAGTGCCTTCTTCAAGGAATACCTGCGGGATCTCCCAGGCGCGCCGGTAGCGAATACGGACGCCGCCGCAGACGTCGCCCTCAGCGATATAATGAACGGCTCGCGGCCGGTTCCGGTCTCATTCCTGCCGGTGTTCGCCCGCCTCGGCCAGATCTCAATTGACCGGCTTCTCACGGGCCAGGACTGGATCCCGGCGGCGCGGCCCGTCACTTACGGGGACGTGCTGCAGCTGCTCTCCGATCTGCTCACGAAAAAGGCGGCGGGGATCCAGCCGGGCGGCGCCGGGCTTTCCCTTCAGGATCCGGCGCTGGTTAGCATGGTCGCCGCCCTGGGTGACATGGAACGGCAGTACCGTGACGGGTACGGGCTTTACGACGATACCCTGAACGGGCTCCGGCAGCGTGAGGAACTGCAGGCGCCGCTTTACGACTTCTCGGACGAATCCGTAGTGGCCGCCCATCAGATCATAGCCAGAGAGATTCAGGCGGGCCCGGCTTGCAACCGTGACAAGCTCCTGGAGCTGCTCCGCTTGACCGATACGAGGGCCTGGCCCGTGTATGACCGGCGCGGCCGTAAAATATCAAAATAACCGTTTCTCGTTTCCGTATTAAAAGACGGCCGCAGCGGCTCCCGATCGGGGCCCCGTGGCCGTCTTAATTTGTCCGAACGTTTAATTTTATACCCTCGGCGGGCGGGCGTTCGGTCGAACGTTTCAGGCGTTCGCTAAAATCCGCGCGCGCCGTTTTTCGCCGCCTCTTGCGGTATTCCGCCTCCGGCAGGCGCCGGCGCTCTTTTCGTCGGTTTCGCTGTTTCGTGGCCAGGGCCGCACGTTCTCCCGCCCGATCTGCCCCGGCAGGGCCCCCAGCGCGTCCGTGGCGGGCTTCCAGCGGTCCGGGCGGGTGTTTGTCCGCCTGAGAGCCGGCGGGCCGTCTGAGGGCCTTCTCGGTGCACGTATTGAGGGTTGAAAAATTACCCCGGAAAAGGGCCCGTTCTCGGTGCTCGTAGGGTGTACACCGAACTTGCCCCCGTTCTCGGTGCTCGTATTGCACAACGTTCTGTAAACGTTTAAAGCCCTTATTTCTCCGTGCTTTCCGGGTTTTTCCGGGCACGAAAAAAGGGCCGTGTTTCCGGCTGGATCCGGAGCGGCCCTTCACGGTGATTATTAAGGAATTTCGATCCGCTTTTTTTCCAGGGCGCGGACCCTGTTTTTACCCCTCCGGCGGGGGGAAGTTTTCAGGCGTCCCACCAGCGGTAAACGGTCGGCTTTGAGAGCCCCGTTTCCCGGATACAGTCCGCCTTCCGGCCGTCCGGGTGATCCTTTCGCCAGGCCGTCACGACGCCCTTCTGCACACTGGATCCGGCGGGCCGGCCTTCTGCGTTCTTCATCGGCAGCTCTATTTCCTTCATGTCTTCCTTTCTTCTCCTGGCCAGATATAGGTGTTTTTTCTGCTTTAATCCGTTCCTCTTGTTCTCCGGCAGGGTGAAGCCGGCCCGGTATTCGACGCTGGCGCGGGGATACGTGAGCATTCCCCAGTCGAACGCGTCCAGGGCGTCCAGAACGTCGCTCGGGGTGAAGTGATTGTCCTCCCGGTCCGTCATCGTCTCGAAGAACTCCATAACCTCGAAGGCGTCCTGCTCCAGCTCTTCCCGGGTGACCGGCTGCGGGTTCTTCTTCGCGTCGTAAAAGCTGCATTTCATGGCATACGCTGATAGCAGCATGAGGCAGTAGTACCGATGGCCCACACGGGCCTTCCTGAGGATCTCACGCTTCCACCAGTCATACAGCGCACGTTTTACCGGCCAGGGCCGCAGAACGCCCTTCTGGCCCTCCACGACGCGTTTCTGATACCACTCCGGGTACTTCTCCGCCGCGTCGGCCTTCGTGATCCGGCTCTTGTAGGCGAACTCCGTCACCTGGTTCTCTACGAACTCGTTCAGGTACTCCAGCGTGACCTTTTTCCCGTAGGAGAAGACGCGGGCCCGGCGGCCGTCCTTCGTGATCGTTCCCGGCAGCCTGAAGCCCTGGAAGATCCCCTCGAACTGGATCTCCTTGTCGCTCTTGATCTCCACTATACCCTCGTTCCATATCATTTCCGTGAGCTCGTGCTTCATGGCCTGCAGCTGCTTGACGATGTTCGGGAAAAGCGGGACCGGCCGCTCGAAGACGTAGTACAGATGGACGCCGGAACCGCTGGAGACTACGTAAGTAGGTTTCGGCAGCCGTTCCGCCCTCTCGATATGGCCGCCGAAAAGATTGGCCAGCCCGATCGGCAGCTCCCCCTTCATTCGGACGTGATCCACATCGAAGGCCAGGGCGTACAGAAAACGGGCATTTTCCGCCGTTCTTTCCCTCCCGGCGTACGTGATCGGCGCCATAAGGCAGAAATCGTCATGGGCGAAAAGGTAGTCCAGGATCGCCAGATCGTCCGTGAGGTAGTACCGGCGAACCACCGGAACCTCCTTCTGCGTCCCGTCTTCGTTCAGGACCGGGACCCACTCCACGGAACCGTCCGGCCGGAGCTGCTTCTTACACTTCGGCTGCGTCCTGGATCCACTCACGGTAACGATGATGCCCGGATACTCGTGCGTTTCTCCGGTGGCCCCGGCGCTCTCCAGGGATCCTTCCGGGAAAAGATCGCGCACGAACTCCCGAGGCTCCGCTTCCTCGTAAAACTGGTTGAGCCACTTATCAATTGCCGTTTCCATCATGCTGGGGGCACCTCCTATACGTCCACCACATCATACCCCGCGAGGGCGGGGCGGGGACCCTCAGCGGTTCCCCTACGCTCCCTTAAGAGGCGTGATATTATCAATAGGTTTCTTTTACCTTTTCGGGCCATTATATGACAGCCCCGAAGAGCTGTCAATCCGGCCACGCCTTAAGAGGCGTTATATTATCAATACATTTTCTTTTACCTTTTCCGGCTGTCCTTCCGGACCGGAAAAGCGGCCGTTCTGCCGGATCGCGTCGGTAAACTTCTGTTTTGCGACGCATTTCTGGCCATTCTGCGGCCCCTGGAGGCGATTTCAGGATCCGCCGGCGACTTATCCCACACCAGGCCGCTGAAAATCGCTCCTGCGGGCCGGAATAACTGTTTATACTGCACGTTTTCCGGGGAAAACAAACAGTATAACCGTTATTCCCACACCTGCTCCAGGGAATCCAGCTCCAGGCCGGTCTCACTGTACCCGCGTATGATCGAAGCGCGCACGCCTTCCAGATCGTCGCCCCGGAGCCCGGTTCCTACCAGGTACCACTCCCGGTCGATCGTCATCTCAACCCGTGTCGGGATCCAGCGCTCCGCGTCATAGTCCCAGATCTCCAGGCCCTCGCCGCAGTGAAAGCCCTCGTGCTCCCATAGGTCGCTGTTCAGGAGCCCGTAGCGGCCGTTTCCGGCGTTGTAACCCAGCCGGCCGGGTATTCTGTACTTCATCATGCTAAGCCCCCTCACAGGCCAAACAGGCGGGCAAAAAAGCCCTTTTTCTTCTCTCCCTCTCCCCGATCCGCGACGGCTGCGCGCCGGATCGGCTCCGGATCGGGCTCCAGGTCGTCCGGGTCGTACAGCTCTGAAGGCCCCTCGTCCGGCGTCTGATCGGCCGGGCCGTCCTCCTGATCGAAGAGATCGGGCTCCGGTTCCTTCTTCGGCTTCGGCTGCTTCGCCTCCACAAGCTGCACCTGAAGGGCCGCGTTCTGCTCCGTTAGCTCCTGGATCCGGTCCTGCATCTGCAGAATTTGCTCCTGCTTCTGTATAATGGTGTCCTGAAGGCCTATCTTCTCTTCCGTGAGCTGCAGGGCCTTCTCCTGAGCCTCCTGGAACTTCTCCCGGAACTCCCGGATCCTCTCCTGGAGCTCGTCTTCCAGGTGTGGGGCCTCCAGGATCGCGCCGGTTACAACCTGCGGCTTCTCGCTCAGTCTGTCAAGCAGGGCCTGCCCCTCTTCAGTAACGACCGTTTTCCCTAAGTCCTTCTTGAGAAACCTCTTCATTTCCTTTTCATGGCGCCGGATTAACTGGTATACGCCCTGGGTGGTCCGGCCGCGTGAAAGCGCGTACTCTTTAACTGTCATGTTCGGCATAGTTTAAACACTCCTGCAAACGTTTTGACTATTACCTTTGAGGTAACAAACATTTTGTAAACTGTCGGTTTATAAGAATATACCACAACCGGAAAACCCTTGCAATATAAAGAGGGCGCGGCCACGCCCTCCTTTTCCATTCTGTTTATTTTTCTCTTCCCTTTGACAGCCCCAGGTAGTACGCGTCCCCGATCAGCCGGGCCAGATCGCCCGGGCACGGTCCCGTCGCTCCGAGGGATACGTCCCGCAGGTACTCCAGCTCGCGGAACCGGAGG
>JAZUHZ010000280.1:0-3440 GCA_045642005.1 Candidatus Avilachnospira sp. | reverse complement strand
CCTCCCGTTCCTTTTCCCCGATTTCCGGGACAAATTCCCGCTCGATGTTCCGGTGCGCCGTAACTTCCTCCGGGCTCTCCCAGAACCTGACCGCAAGTCCCGCTAAGGAGGCGCCACCCACGGCCGTGGTCTCCACGCAGGAAGGCCGCCGGACGGGAGCTCCGAGAAGATCTGCCTGCATCTGCAGCAGAAGGTTATTCGCACTCGCACCGCCGTCCACGTTGAGAGCGGAAAGTGAAAGCCCCGCATCCTTCTGCATCGCCGTGAGGATGTCATTCACCTGGAACGCGATGGACTCTAAGGCAGCCCGCACGATATGATACCGGTTCACGCCGCGGGTAAGGCCCACAATGGTGCCCCGTGCGTACGCATCCCAGTACGGCGCCCCGAGGCCCGTAAAGGCAGGCACGAGGAAGCACCCGTTCGTATCCGGCACTTTCCGGGCCAGCGCTTCGGAGTCGGAAGCCCGTGTAAGGAGTCCGAGCTCATCGCGGAGCCACTGGATCACGGCGCCGGCGACAAAAACAGAGCCCTCTAGCGCATAGGTCACCTTTCCCGAAAGCCCCCAGGCCACGGTGGTCACAAGACCGTTTTCCGAAAAGACGGGACGGTCCCCGGTATTCATAAGAAGGAACGCGCCGGTCCCGTAGGTATTTTTCGCTTCGCCCGGACGGAAAGCTCCCTGCCCGAAAAGCGCTGCCTGCTGATCCCCGGCTGCCCCGGCAATCGGAACCGCTGCCCCGAAAAGTGCGGGATCCGTCTCCGCCATCACCCCGGAAGACGGCACGGGCTTTGGAAGAAGAACGCGCGGGATCCGGAGGATCTGTAGGATCTCCTCATCCCATGTGAGCGTATTGATATTAAAAAGCATGGTCCGCGCGGCATTGGAATAATCCGTCACGTGCGCTTTCCCGCCGCTTAGTTTCCAGATCAGGTAGGTCTCAATGGTACCGAAAAGAAGCTCCCCTTTTTCGGCCCTTTCCCGTACCCCGGGCACATGGTCGAGGATCCACTGAAGCTTTGTCCCCGAAAAATACGCATCGATCACAAGGCCCGTTTTTTTCCGGAACAGGTCCGTAAGGCCCTCTTCTTTCAGCTGATCGCAGATCTGCGCGGTCCGGCGGCACTGCCAGACAATGGCATTCGCGACAGGCTTTCCGGTCTCCTTCTCCCACACCACGGTCGTCTCCCGCTGGTTTGCGATCCCGATGGCCGCGATTGCAGAAGCATCGATCTGAAGCTTTTCCATGGCCCCGCGGCAAACCTCAAGGACCGTGGCCCAGATCTCCTCCGGGTCATGTTCCACCCAGCCCGGTTTCGGATAGATCTGAGGAAACTCCTTCTGGGAAACCGCGCACATTCTGCCGTCATGGTCAAACAGGATGCAGCGGTTCGAGGTCGTCCCGGCATCAATGGCCATGATGTATTTTTTATCTTTTTCCGAGTTCACGCAACCTTTCTCCTGCAATTCGATAAACGGTCCAGTCATTCATGGGTTCCGCGCCCATGGACAGGTAAAAATCGATGCTTGGCTTGTTCCAGTCCAGACACCACCACTCGAGCCGCCCGCAGCCGCGGTCACAGGCGATTCGGGCCAGTTCCTGAAGCAGCGCTTTTCCGAATCCCCGGCCGCGGTACTCCTTTTTCACAAAAAGATCCTCCAGATAAATCCCGGCTCTTCCGAGGAACGTGGAGAAGTTATGGAAGAAAAGGGCAAATCCCACTTCCGTTCCGTCCTCCATGGCAAAGATCACCTCGGCCTTTTTCTCGTCAAAGATCCAGTGCTCTAAAAGCTCCTCCGTGGCCACCACTTCGGAAAGCATTCCCTCATACTCCGCAAGCTCCCCGATAAACGCGAGGATCTTTCCGGTGTCCTTTCGTTCCGCAAATCTGATCTCCATCTTTTCTCCTTCCGTTTCCGCCTGCTGCCCGGTCATTTCTCGAACATTTTCGCAAAGATACTTCCGAAGGCGGTCTCTTCCTCTTCATCCGCCGTATCGGTATATTCCACACTCTGGTTCACGGGCTCAAGGGAAAGCTCTTTCTTCTGCTTCCTCAGTTCCGCGATCAGAAGCGCCGTGTTATGTGCATCGGCACAGCCGTCGTGCTGCCGGCCTTCCGGCCTGACACCCTCCGCCTTCATCGCCCGCTCGAGCGCCGTGCTCCGCGGGGAATGCACAAGTTCATCGTAGCTCTTCTGGATATCCACCCAGTTGTCAAGCATCCCCTGGATCTCCGCATTCTGAATTTTCTTCTGCTCCATTTCAAACGAAAGCTGCACAAGGTCCGTATCGCTCCAGGAACAGGGAACCACTTCTTTTCCCTGGAGCCACTCGCAGAATTTCCGGAGCGCTTTCGGAAGTTCCGGTGCCTTTTCCACATCCATCTCCAGGATGCCTGTCAGCTCCGTGATAAAGGGCGTGATCTGCCCGTAGTGCGGTTTCACGTAGGCACTGTACTCCTCCGTGATCTTATTCTTACTGTTTAAGATACAGGCCCCGATCTGGATGATCTCATGATCCAGATACACCCCGGCCTTACTGTAAAGGTTCTTATCCACCTCGCACATCTCAAAATCAATCACCAGAAGATCCATTTATTTATCCTTCTTTTTTTGGTTCTGTTCAGAACGCCATGCGGATTGCTCTGAACAGATTTTTTGTTTTGATAATTATACATGATAATCCGGGGAAATGCCATGATTTGTTTTGATTCTTGACATCCCCTGGTCCTGCTGATAGATTAGGGGAAAAGGAGGCCCTATGGAAACCGAGATTTACAAAAAACTTTCCGGCGTATATACCGCGCTGTCCCTCGAGCGCTTTTCCCTCTCTTTCGGAAAAGCAATCCTTTCCTATGCCGCGGAAAACAAGGTGCAGGTTCATTCCGGCCTTGACCTCTGCTGCGGCACCGGGGAATTGTGCCAATACTTTTCAGAACACGGGATCCGGATGACGGGTGTGGACCTCAGCCCGGAAATGATCGAAATTGCCCGGGAATCAGCGCCCGGATGCCGGTTTCAGTGCGCGGACATCACGCATTTCCAGGCAGATGGCACCTTCGATCTTGTCACCTGCATCGATGACAGCCTGAACCACCTGACAGAGAAAGACGCGGTGGCTAAAGTCTTCGACACTGTCTATGATCTCCTGCCGGAGGACGGCCTGTTTTTCTTTGACATCATAAACCCGGACGCACTCACTTTTGATGAGCCCTACCGGATCCACGGGAAGGACGGCTTCACCGGGGAATACTTCCTTCAGGAACTGCCGGAAGGCCTCGACGGCGCCGGGGTGCTTGACATCCGTCTTACGGCTTATGAAAATGAAAAAGAACTCTTCTCCGTCACCTCCCGCGAGCGGATCTATGGGCGGAACGAGATCTGGGAGATGCTTATGGATGCCGGATTTACCATGCCCGGCTGCACGACTGACTTCTAC
>JAZUHZ010000279.1:0-16379 GCA_045642005.1 Candidatus Avilachnospira sp. | reverse complement strand
CAACCGTGTGACCCTTTCTGAAGTACAGAAGCACGCCGGCGGCGACGGATCCGGAAGAGTACAGCGGTAATACATATTTCCATAAGCCGCGGGAAACACGTACACCCGTGAAACATCGAAGATGTTGCACGGGTGTTCTGCGTTTCATGCGGCTTATGCCTGCCCTGGATAGTACCGACGGTCTGGTCTTGTCACTCGAAGTATACTCCGCCCTTCTGAAGCTTTTCACGGAATCCGGAAAGGTCGATATCTTTTACGGAGATTCCTTCTTTTGCCGCCATCGAAGCGGCCACGCCTGCGGCCTGTCCCATGGCAAAGCACGGAGGCATGACGCGCACGGCGCTGTGCGCCAGCTGATCGGCGGAAAGGCACCGCCCTGCCACGATCAGATTCTGTACCTTCTTCGGAAGAAGCGCCCGGTAGGGAATCTCCACCGAACTGCTTCCGGTCACATAATACTTGCCGTCATAGCTGCCGTCCTTTTTCTGGCTGGCGTGGAAATCGACCGCACTTCCCACGGTGCAGATGCCGTCAGGGAAGCGGGCTCCGGCGGCCATATCTTCAATTGTCAGGGTTGTTTCCCCGACGATCCTTCTGGATTCCCGGATCCCAAGAACATCGGCGGAACGGAGAAGCCTGGCATTCTCAAACCCGGGTACATGCTTCCGGAAGAAATCCATCAGGGGCGGGATCTGTTTCCGGCAGGTGATCTCCGCTTCCGTGATATCCTCCGGGCTTGTCAGATCCGCTTTTTTATCGTACTGCGTCATATTGATCCGCCACATGCCGTTCATCGCCTCAAAAGCGGAAACACGGGAACGCCCGCAGGGAAATGTCCCTTTGATCTGTTCCGCCTCCACAACATCTTCAAAATAGCGCTGCCTTTGGTTCGTACTCTCCGGATACCGTTCTATATGTTTCTCGAGTTCCTCTTTATTTACATTATCCACCATGAAAAACACAGAGGATACCTGCGTATTCCCGTTCTCGTCTCCGTAGACAACCGGAGCTCCGGCCGTCACGGCCAGGTCAGCGTCTCCGGTGCAGTCGATGAAGATACCGGCTTCAACTTCATAGATCCCGTTTTTCGTGGCAAAGTAAGCCGCCGTGATCTTCCCGTCACTGTCCTTTTCGCAGCTTACAAAGAACATGTGATACAGAAGTCTTACCCCGGCCTCTTCACAGAACTCCTCTGCGGTAAACTTCAGGCACTCCGGATCAAACGGAGTCACGCCGATATGTCCGCGAATCCGGTAGGCGCTGTGGGAATCTCCCCCGGGACAGTCCTTCGGATGAACAGCTCCGCCCTTTTCCACCATCCGGTTGATGAATTCCTCCATGAATCCTTTGATCACCTGATGGTCGCCTGTCGGGTCATACGCGGACATAAAAGGTCCCACAAGTCCCTGAGACGCCGTTCCTCCTAGGCACCCTCCCTGCTCACAGAGAATAACCTGCGCACCTTCTCTGGCGGCACATACGGCTGCCGAAATTCCGGCCACGCCGCCGCCCACCACAAGAACGTCGCAGGAAAAGTTTTTACAGATATCAAGACAAAGATTTTTCTTCATAAGGCTCCTGAAAAATGCAGACGGCTGTCTGCTGACAGCCGTCTCCGGTATTTTTGTTTCTGTTTTTCCGGTTTCGGATCAATACTTTCCGAGAGAACCGGAGTTCTGGTCGTTGGGAGCGTACTCTGTACGTCCGCCGGGAAGAATTGCGTTAAGAACAATACCCACGATGGAGGCAACGGCAAGACCGGAAAGGCTTACGGAACCGAATGCAATTGCTCCGGAAGTTGAATATCCGATACCGATGGCAAGACCGATGATGAGAGCTGCAATGATAACGTTTCTTGAGTTCTGGAAGTCGGTCTGATTCTCTACCATGTTTCTGATTCCGACTGCGGAGATCATGCCGTAAAGGATCAGGGATACGCCGCCGATGGTAGCGGTGGGCATTGCGGAGATCAGCGCTGCAAACTTCGGGCAGAAGGAAAGAACGATGGCATAGTAGGCGGCAAGTCTTACCACGAAGGGATCGTAAACCTTGGTCAGGGCAAGAACGCCGGTGTTCTCACCGTAGGTGGTGTTGGCGGGAGCGCCGAACAGAGCTGCAAGGGCGGTTCCTACACCGTCACCGATGAGGGTTCTGTGAAGACCGGGATCTTCGATGAAGTTCTTTTCTACGGTGGAGGAGATGGCGGAAATGTCACCGACGTGCTCCATCATGGTTGCGAAAGCGATCGGAACGATCGTGATGATTGCAGAAACGAGAAGTCCTGAGTTGCAGTTGCCGAACAGTGAGAAGACGGTCTCCTCTCCCTTGATCGGAAATCCGAACCAGCTTGCTGCAGCAACAGATGTCGAAACAGCTTCTCTTGCCGCCGGATCAACAATCAGTGCGAAAACATAGGATACGACAACACCGAGAAGAATGGGGATGATCTTGATCATGCCCTTGCCCCAGATGTTGGCTACGATGACAACAACGATGGCCACGATAGCTACCAGCCAGTTGGCTTCGCAGTTATTGATAGCTGAAGGAGCAAGGTTCATACCGATGGCAATGATGATGGGTCCTGTCACTACCGGCGGGAAGAACTTCATAACCTTCTTGGAACCTACGGCTCTGCAGATGGCTGCAAGAACGAGATACAGAAGACCGGCGCAGGCAACACCTACACACGCATAAACAAGCGCCTGCTTATCGGTAAGGCCGTATGACTCAACGCCGAGAGCCTTGACTGCTGCATATCCGCCAAGCAATGCGAAAGATGATCCAAGGAATACCGGAACCTTCTTTCCTGTTACGAAATGCATGAAAAGTGTTGCAAGACCTGCAAACAGAAGGGTTACCGATACGGAAAGTCCGGTAATGATGGGGACCAGTACGGTTGCGCCGAACATGGCGAACATGTGCTGGAGTCCGAGGACGAGCATCTTGGGTGTTCCAAGTGTCTTTGCGTCTCTGATGGGTTCATTTGAGTTCATAAGTTTCCTCTCCTCTCAAAAAATAAGAGTAATCGTAAAAACGATTACTCTTTTGAAACAAATAATAAATCCGATAATGAAGGAATTACGGAAAGAGAAAATACCGGTGTCGGCATCTCAACCTTGCTGCGGTATTCTGATGTACAGAAGAATCCTGACATCTGTTTCTCCCCCTTTTCCCATTGTGCAATAGGATACCAAATTTCAGGCGGGATTGCAATAGGACAAACTGACGAAGCCGTTCTTTATTTCTCCGGCCTTTTTGTAAAAAGTGATCAGGCCCCCGTCACGGCTTCCGGGGAAAGGCTGAGCACTGCCACCTGCTCCTCACCCTCTTTGTCAATTGCAATCGTATCGGTATCGTATTCCACCACCATATCGCAGAGATCTGTAAAATCAGAAAGCGGAGCAATCACCGGATACCCGAACCCTTCCCCGCGATAGTGCATGGGAATCGTGATCCGGGGACGCAGTTCATCGATGAGGGCTTTTGCCTCCTTTGCGTCAATCGTAAAATGTCCGCCGACAGGGATCATGGCCACGTCAAGATCCCGGAGCAGATCTTTCTGCTCATCGGTCAGTTCGCAGCCGAGGTCTCCGAAATGGGCCACCCGCATGCCGTCGCAGGAAAGAACGTGGATCACATTCTCACCGCGTAAGGCTCCTCCCTCCGGATCATGGAAGGTAGGGATCTCTTCAATTTCAAACGGGCAGTCTGAATAAACGGGTGCCTCCACCACATAAGTACAGCCGTGATCGGCATGATCATGAGAGCAGAGAACTTTATCCGCCGTAAGGTTAAGAGGGGCAAGTCCCGGAACGGAGTCCGGCGCATAGGGATCGAAAACGATCGTGTAATCTTCCGCTTCTACGGTAAAGCAGGAATGTCCGTGCCATGTGATCTGAATCATAGGATCTCCTTTTCTGATGTTTTTTACGGCTTCAGAAGCCGAAATAGAGGTTGATGCCCGTAAGAAGCCCGGCGGCTTCCTGGCTTAAAATACTGTCTGAATGCGATGAACACTGGTTTCCGAGCTCGATGTCCACGGAAGGCACCGTGGAGAAGCTGGTCTGGGTCAGATCCTGATCCAGGCATCCGTGCCCGGAAGAGTTCCAGATCTTAATCCCGGACACTTCCTTTTCCAGTCCGGCGATCAGAGAGTCCCCGAGCCGCTCATGTTCCTGCCAGTGGCTCTTAACCGGCTCCATGGATTTTAAGGCATCGGGCACCGACATATAGAACGCGCCTTTGATGGTGGAAAGACCGTCCCCGTCCCAGTGAAGGGCGATATGGATGTCCGCGCAGTTGTTGGCAATGACGGTTCTGGCCACATTGTCAAGCTGTACATCCTCTCCGTCCCGGATCATCAGGACATCATACCCGGCCGCCAGAAGCTTTTCCCTGAGGATCTGCGCCATGCGGAGCGTCACTTTTGCCTCGGGCGTCCCGTCCAGAAAGGTCATGCCGGAAGATACGCAGGTACTGGTCACCGCACCGGCCGCATTTGTGCCTCCGGTGACTTTTCCGGTTTTATCCGGATGGCTGTATGTCTTATGAGACTGGCCGCCTTTTGTCCCGTGACCGGCGTTGACGGCGATCACTTTTCCCTTCCGGTTTCCCGGCGCGGCATAATAGACCGCGCTGCCGGAATGGATCACGGAAAAATCCGCATATTGCCAGGAGGGATCGAGACCGATTTCCTGCCCGTTCTGAAACTTCGCAGCGCCCAATGCCTTCGGGGAGGATTCTGCTTTCTGCTGCACGCTGCCGGGTCCCTGAGCCATGGCCGCCGGCGCCGGAACTGCCGATGCCGCAGCCATCACGAATGCCAGAATATATATTGCAAGTTTTTTCTTCATGCTATTCCTTCCTTATCGTCCCGCCGCAGAGGATCCGGCCATCGTCTCCGTAAAGAACTGCCGCCTGTCCGGGGGATGCCGCGCGTACCGGGCGTTCAAAGTCGATCCGGTACCCTGCGGAACCCGGTTCTGTCCCCGCAGACGCATCCGTCACCGCTGTCATCCTGCCCGGTGCCCCCTTATCCGCATAGCGGATCTTTACGAGGGGAGAAAACAGCCCGGACGGCGTCTCCGGAACCCCGGACACGGCCTGAAAATTCACATCCCCAAGAAACAGATGATCTGTAAAAACATCTTCGTCATCGGCAAGGACCACTTCATTCGTAAGAGGACGGATCTCCTTCACAAAAATGCGCTTTCCGAGGGCAATGCCAAGCCCTTTTCGCTGGCCGACCGTGTAATGCACAATGCCCTGATGCCGCCCGAGAACCGTTCCTTCTTCATCCACATAATTGCCGGGACAGTCCTCCATACCGAACTGTTCCCGGAGGAAAGCCGCGTAGTCATTGTCCGGAATGAAACAGATCTCCATGGAATCCGGCTTGTCGGCGGTCAGAAGACCTGCTTTGCGGGCAATCTCCCGGATCTCCTCTTTTTTATACCGGGAAAGCGGAAACAGGGTATGGCGGATTTCATCCTGCCTAAGATTATAGAGCGCGTAGCTCTGATCCTTCGCGGAATCCGCACGCGCCACGAAGAAACGTTCCTCCCCGGTTTCCGGGGAAACGGCGGTTCCGATACGGGCATAATGTCCGGTCGCCACATAGTCCGCCTTCTGCTCCCGCATGCAGGAAAGAAGCGCCTCCCATTTTACGGTACGGTTGCAGATACAGCAGGGATTCGGCGTCCGCCCTTTTGCATACTCTGAAGCAAAAAGCGTAATGACCTCTTTCCGGAACCGCTCGCGGAAATCCACCGTAAAAAGCGGAATCCCGAGCGCTTCGCAGACCTTCCGCGAAGCCTCCTCTTCTTTAAGGGAAGCATCCGTGTCAAAGGTGCGCATGCGGCAGCCGATGACCTCATGCCCTTCTTTTTGTAAAAGATGTGCCGCGACGGAGGAATCGACTCCGCCGCTGATCCCTACTACGATCTTACTCATACGAGGTCACGCAATCGCAAAGAAATAGATAAGAACCATGATGCCGAGACCGATCCGGTACCAGCCGAACACGGAGAAATCGTGCCGCCGGATATAGTTCATCAGATAACGGATGGAAAGAAGTGCCACCACAAAGGAAATGACAGTTCCGAGAATGAGGATCACCCACTGACTTCCCGTAAAGGAAAGCCCGTGCTTCACGATTTTCAGGAAACTGGCTCCGCACATCATGGGAATGCCGAGGAAGAAGGAAAATTCCGCACCTGCCGCACGGCTGACACCGAAGAGCATGGAGCCGAGAATCGTGGCGCCGGAACGGCTGGTGCCGGGGATCAGTGCCAGGCACTGGAAAAGGCCGATCAAAAGGGCCGTCTTATAAGAAAGCTGCTTCGTGGTCTGGATGGGGAAACGCTTTTTCCCCTGGAATTTTTCCAGCAGAATGAATGCCACACCGTAGAGAATAAGGGTAATGGCGATCACGACCGGCGTTGACAGCTTGTCATCGACAATGTCATCAAGAAAGAAACCGATCACAGCGCCGGGGATGCAGGCAATGATGATCTTCACCCAGAGATTCAGAACCGTCTGGCGTTCCGTGGCGGTTTTGGTTCTGGTAAACGGCCACAGCCTGTCCCAGTACAGAACCACGACGGAAAAGATCGCACCCAGCTGGATCACGACTTTGAATACGTTGAAGAAATCTTCGGGCTGGTCAAGATGCACCAGGTTTTCCACCAGGATCAGATGGCCGGTTGAAGAAATGGGGAGGAACTCCGTATAGCCCTCCACAATACCGAAAAGGATAACTTTTAAGAACTCCAGAATTTTCACTTTTCTTTCCTTTCTTCTTTACCAGGGATTCTGCGCCTTTGCGGCAGGACTCCCGATGTTCGGGATCTGCCAGTCGATCGGCCGGATCCCGTTTGCTGTAAGATACTCGTTGCATGCCCGGAAATGGCCGCATCCGAAGAATCCCCGGTTGGCGGACAGCGGACTCGGATGGGGAGAACGGAGCACCAGGTGCCGCGGATTCTGAAGCATGGCTGCTTTTTCTCCGGCCGGTCTTCCCCACAGCATGAATACCATCGGCCGGTCCACTCTGGAAAGCGCTGCAATGGCCGCATCTGTAAACTGTTCCCAGCCGATCCCCTTGTGGGAAAAAGCCTCATGGGCCCGAACGGTAAGGAGCGTGTTCAGAAGAAGCACTCCCTGTTTTGCCCAGGGAACCAGGTATCCGTTATCCGGATAATAACACCCGAGCTCCTGCCCGAGCTCCAGGTAGATGTTCCGAAGTGAGGGCGGAATCTCGATGCCCGGTTTCACGGAGAATGACAGACCGTGGGCCTGCCCCGGCTCATGATAGGGATCCTGTCCGAGGATTACGACTTTCACCTCGGAAAGCGGTGTCAGTTCAAAGGCGCTGAAGAGTTCGCTTCCGGCGGGATATACCACGCGCGTACGATATTCTTCATTGACTTTTTCGTATAAGGTTTTATAGTACGGCTTCGCAAATTCAGGCCTGAGCTCCGCCATCCAGTCGTCACTTAACATCTTTTGTTTTCCTATTATTTATGGATCACGTATTTATTGATCAGATTCCCCTTCGCGGAGAATTTTGCCTCATACTCGGTCATGATGTTGCCCTGCATCAGCACGGCATCACTGTGCAGGTCATAGGTGAGAACATCAAAAGTCCATCCCTCTTCACGGGCGGTCTCCACCGAATAATCGAAAAGTCCCCGGTTATCGGTCTTAAATTCCACGGAGGCACCGGGCCGGAGGATGGCCTCGTAATGCGAAAGAAAATGCGGTGAGGTCAGCCGCTTGTTGGCATTTTTATCTTTCGGCCAGGGATCGGAAAAGTTGAGGTAGATCTTCGCCGCCTCACCGACCGCAAAATAATCCTCGATGAGACGGGCATCGCACCGGATGAACCGGAGATTCCGAAGAATCGGCGCTTCGGAATCGGCCGGAAGGCCTTCCTCTTCGCGCACTTTCTTTTCATAACGGTTGATGGCTTTCAGGAGAACGGTGGAGTTTAATTCCAGCCCCACATAATTGATCTCCGGATGCGCCACGGCGCTTTCCCGGATAAAAGTACCCATGCCGGTACCGATCTCAAGATACAGAGGATGATCGTTTCCGAATACTTCTCTGCTCCAGTTTCCTTTGTACTGTTCCGGCGCTGTGATGACGAGCGGATGGGCCGCAATCGTCTCTTCCGCGCCTTTGATGTGTCTGATTCTCATACTGTTTCTTCAAAAGATCCCTCGCTGCGCTCGGGATGACAATCATTTTCCCCGGGAACGTCCTGGGGGGCCTCGGGCAGGATCACACTGGCTTTATAAAGGTCCCCGTCAATCTCGATCCGGAGTTCTCCGCCCATCAGTTTTGTCAGGCTCTGTGCAATGGAAAGTCCGAGTCCGGAACCTTCCGTCGTCCGGGAAACATCCCCGCGGACAAAACGTTCCGTCAGTTCTTCCGGACTGATGTTCAGCTTTGCAGCCGAGATGTTCTTGATGGTAAATACACACAGTGTCCCGTTTCCCGAAGCCTGCGGCTGACGGGATACCTCTCCGTAGATCCGGGTGTTCTCCAGGGAGTATTTGGCGGCATTGTTAAAGAGGTTTTCAAACACTCTCCAGAGATGCCGGCCGTCGGCCCGTACAAAGAAGGGATCTTCCGGCCTGTCAAAACAGAACTCGAGTCCCCGGGCCGCAAACTTGTCGATAAATTCTCCGGCAGCCTGTTCGGAAAGCTCGACGATATCCAGGGTCGTCATTTCCATCCGGATGTTTCCGGAACTTGCTTTGGATGCCTCCACCAGATCCTCCGTCAGATTTTTCAGACGAAGAGACTTTCTCTCCAGCACATCGATATACTCCGCCGCCTTTTCATTCTGAATGTTTTCACGCTTCAGAAGTCCGACATAATTGATGATGGAGGTCAGCGGGGTCTTGAGGTCATGGGATACATTCGTGATCAGGTCGGCTTTCAGGCGCTCTGACTTTACCTGGTCGTGAACCACCGCAGTAAGCCCCGTGGAAATATTATTAATACTCTTTGCCGCGGCAAGCTCTCCCCCGGTGAATTCCTTTTCCGAAAGGGTAACCTCCGTCTCGCCTCCCGAAATCGTCCGGAGCGCCTCATCAATCATGTCACGCTGCTTTTCGGTTTTATAAAACCGGTGAAAAGAGACGGCATCCGTGATGATCAGCACCGTGAGCAGCACTGCGGAGATCAGGATATATCTTGCATTTTCCTCCCGCCGGACATACAGCAGATAAGAAAAAAATGCAAGGCCGGCATTGATTACGACAAAGACAAAAAAGCGCATAAATGCACTGCCGGCCAGCGTGGCATTTTCGAGGTATTCCTCGATATTGAGTTCCAGCCGGTTGAAAAGGGAGGTGGAATAGAGCGTTCCTGCCCTGTATTTCCGGATTCCGGACCGGAGGATCAGCACGATCATTCCATAGGTGATCAGTGTCTTCGCCACGCTCCGGATGAAGGCTTCATCCTGTACAGGACTCAGAGACTCGAGAGCTTTCCCGAGCGTCAGCTTATACAGAAAATACGAGATCACCGCACATACCGCAAGGATCACCGTAAAGGCCTCAATCGGGAGCCGGTCCGCAATATGTTCCCGGGTGTTTGCTCCCTGGGAAAGAATCAGTACGAGAGTGATCACGGCAATGATAAAGGAAATGATCCCGACAGCGATCCAGGTATAAGCTGTCCTGACCTTTCCCTCAAAGGCATCCGCTTCGGTCCGGTAGCGGTCCTGATAGGGGAATTCCGTATCGATGCCGACAAAAAGCTCGTAATAATCGGAATCCTCATCGACCAGATTTCCATAGGGTGTGAAAACGGCATTTTCCGGAGAGGGGATAATATTGGTCTCTACCGTCTGTCCGTCCCCTTCCACATGAACATATCTGCCAAGCTTCAGAAGAGAGTCCGCTCTCAGATCGGTGTTGGTGAGTGACACATACCCGTCATTCTGTCCGGGGCTGTATAACATAAAGGAAAAGTTGGAGGAACTCCGGATGTAAGTGGAAACCAGAGAGATGTACTCCGAGATCGTCTTTACCACCTCGATGGAAAGTTCCTTCATGCTCATAACACCCTGAGACGGTCCCGGTTCCACATCCTGAAGATACCACGGATCGTACGCCTTGCTGACAACATGAAGATCACTGTTTTCCGCATCCTGGCTGGTGAGATCGGTCTGGGTCACCTGTCCGGTGGTAAGATCAACCGTACATCCGAAGGTTTTCGCAATCTCGAGAAGTTCTACTGTGGTGTATTCAATCGTCTTCTGCCCGTCCGTGGCCGTCACCAGGGGGAATTCACTGTCGTCCTGTGAAAGTTCCTCAATGCCACCGAAGGCATCCTCATACAGAGCCAGCCGTTTCAGCTTCCCGATATCCGTATTGACGGCCTCGGCAAACTGAGGCGAATCCTCATAATTGCCGGAACTTACCCAGCGAATTCCGGTATCCCCCGTACTGCTCATATAAAGTGCGGAAAATGCCACTGCAAACAGAAGCACAGCCAGCACATGCACAATGACAATAATCGATTTCTTCATCTTTTTACTGTTTTTCCACCTTGTAGCCGACGCCCCAGACTACCTTCAGATATCTCGGTTCCCGGGGATTGATCTCGATTTTTTCGCGGATATGACGGATATGAACAGCCACCGTGTTGTCGGCGCCGATAGCTTCCTCATTCCAGATCTGCTCATAGATCTCATTAATGGAAAATACTTTGCCCGCATTCTTCACAAGAAGAAGGAGGATGTTATACTCAATCGGCGTCAGTTTCACCGCCTCCCCGTCAATATAGACCTCTTTATTGTCATCATTGATGGTCAGGCCGCCGCATTTATAAACCGCCTCTTCTTTTTCCCCGGCCAGGTTGCCGAGCTGATTATACCGCCTGAGCTGTGACTTGACTCTCGCCACCAGCTCCAGCGTGCTGAACGGCTTTGTGATATAGTCATCCGCACCGATATTTAAGCCGAGGATCTTATCCGTATCTTCACTCCTGGCAGAAAGAATGATGATGGGGATATTGAATTTCTCCCGGATCTTCAGTGTCGTGCGGATTCCGTCGAGCACGGGCATCATCACGTCGAGCACACAGAGATCCACATGCTCGCGTTCAATGAGCTTAAGCGCTTCGGTTCCGTCATAGGCCTTTAAGGTTGCGAATCCCTCTCCTTCGAGATAGATGCAGATGGATTCCACGATTTCTCTGTCGTCGTCACAAACAAGTATTGTCTCCCGCATATTAGAATATCCTCCATGCTGTAATAAAGTTGTTTCTCCACCAGCTGGAAAGAGAACGGTGAACGACGCGTCCATTGGAGGAGGATGCATCGATGATGGTTCCGTTTCCTGCCGCTATGCCTACATGACCGGAAACCACTACAATATCTCCGGCCTGAATGGAATCAAAATTGGAAACTTTTGTATATCTTCCGGGATTGCGCCATCCGGAGGAGGTGATGTAAGACTGGCTCACCCCCGCCTGATTCAGGCACCAGTAAACAAATCCCGAACAGTCAAAGGAATTCGGTCCTTTGGATCCCCAGACATAGGGACAGCCAAGCTTTGACTGGGCAATGGAAATGAGATTTCCGGCTGCGCCGCTTGTGACCGCGGGTGCCGTGGTCTGCTGGGCACTTGCCTGATTCTGGCTCTGCCCGCCGCCGGAAGACTGAGTGCTGCCGGAAGACTGGCTGCCGCCGCCGGTCGGCTGTACGGTCACATTGGCCGGCTTCTTCACTGCGTTGGAAGATTCCAGCCTGGCCATGGTCATTTTTCCCACGGTACCGTCTGCAGAAAGGCCGTTGCACTCCTGGAATTTCAGAACGGCATTCTTGGTCAGATCCCCGTAATAGCCGGTCACATGAGAGGAGGAAAGATATCCGTAATGCGCCAGCCGCTGCTGGGCAAGCTTTACGGAATCCGACTGATCTCCGAGCCGGAGTCCGAACGGTTTTGCGTTTCCCGAATCCATGGAGATTCTGGTATCAGGGCCCAGGAATCCGTCTACGATCTGATCGTTTCTGGACTGGAATTCCATGACAGCCTTCTGTGTGCCGTAGCCGAAATTGCCGTCAGCCTCATCCCGGAGATACCCGAGATCAATGAGGCGCTGCTGATATTTCTTTACAAGGTCCGACTTTTCCCCAAGACCGATGAGATTGGCTTTGATCTCGTCGGAATACAGAAGATTCACCGACTGCATACCGACCGTGCCGTCTGCGGAAATGCCGTTTCTTTCCTGCATTTTTTTGACTGCTTCCTCGGTTTTGTCCCCGAAGTGTCCGGTCACGCATTCCGCTGTCAGATAGCCGAGCTGATAGAGGCGGCGCTGGATTGCAACAATATCATCTCCGTCGTCCCCGTTTTTCACCTGGTAATGCGGCGTTTCTCCGGAGAAAAGCGCATCCCAGGTCTCTGTTCCGAGAATGCCGTCCTGCACGGCTCCCGTCTGACGCTGGAATTTCTTCACCGCCTCGGCGGTGGCCTCTCCGTAGTAGGTGGTCGGTTCATCATTGTCCATGAATCCGAATTCCATCAGGCGTTCCTGGATTCGGAGCACGACCGGGCTCTGATCTCCGATCTTCAGATATACCGGGGCGAGCACGGCATTATCCGCCGCCGTTGTCACGTCATAAAACGACGGGAGCACGGCATCGTCAAGTCCCATCGGGATGATGTCCCGGGGCGCTTCCGTCTCTTCCGCCGCGTTGATCTCTATGAGTGCTGTCGATTCCTCGGAAACAGCTTCCGTTTCCTCCTGAGGATTCCCGCAGGAGGTGAGCGCCGCTGCCGCAAAAAGGAGTACAAGTGTTTTTTCTATGTTTCGAAGCTTAAAAATCATCTTCTTCTGTGACTTCCGTTTTTCTTTGATTTTTCCTGAACCAGGAGGTCCATCTGTATCCGCTGTGATCCGGTAAGATCCGCGGTTTTCCGCATCCGCTCCCTGCGGTGCTTCTGCCGGCGCATGGCTTCCTTCTGTTCCCGGCGGAGCTTGAGGAGCAGACCGCCTCCCGCGACAAGAAGAACGCTGAAGATCCCGCCGCAGATAAGAAGTACCGTATTCCGCTCCGGCTTTTTCCGCTCCGGTTCCCTGGCGCCTGAAGGTTCGGCCTCCGTATCGGTTCCGGCACTTTCCTCCGTACCCTCCGGTACGATGCTTTCCGGCTCCTCTGTCTCCCCGGACACCTCCTCACTCACCGGTACCTTTTCGGTTTCCGGAGGAGGATCAATCCCTGCGATCTTATAAAATACCGGATCCTCCGCAGAGCTTACCATATCCTTCATGCCTCCGAGAGGTTTTAAGACGAGCTCTGACCGCCCGGCTTCGTGGGATCCGTAGGTATAGACCATTTCCCCGCCGGTCCCGCCGGAAACCACAAGTTCCGAGCGGATATCCGAAAGCTCCCCGCCTTTCGGGATCGTCACTTTCGTGTCATCCGGGACCCCTATGGTAAAAGAATCCAGTACCGGAATCCCCGCAATCTGAAAATCACTCTGGATCAGAGATTCGACATTATTGATCTCCGAAATGCCGACGGACTTGTAGTTTTCAAAACCGAAATCAAAAAGTCTTCGTGTATCGTTATAATGATTGGCATGCGCATTCATCACACAGCACAGAAGTGTCATGCCGTCCCGTTCACAGGCAGTGACCAGGGTATTTCCGGCAGTAACTGTATATCCGGTCTTTCCCGCAATGCATCCGCTGTAATACTGATCGGAATTCTTCCGGAGCATCATGTGTTTCATGTACACTGTATTCCAGGGATCCTCCGCATCAGGATAGTGAGCGATGGGCGCATGGGTCCAATAGGTATGGCTTTCGATATCCCGGAACATTTCATTTTGAATCGCCGCCCGCATGATCATGCACATATCATAGGGGGTGGTATAGTGATTCTCATCTGTCAGTCCCGAAGGATTATTAAAATGGCTGCCGCGGGCACCGGCCTCCGCTGCCCTTTGGTTCATGAGTTTGACAAATACGGTAAGATCCGTATCTCCTTTTTCCTTAAGCTCCGGGTGTTTTGCCCCGACGTGTTCCGCCAGCGCATTGGCCACTTCGTTGGCCGACTGAAAGAGCAGGCAGTAAAGACAGTCAAGAACAGAAAGCCGGTCGCCTTCCGATGCCCCGATAATCGTTGAATTCTGCTCCTCGATATGGACCGCGTCATAGGAAAATGTGACCATTTCCGACAGGTTGTCGCAGTTTTCAAGGACCGTAAGGGCGGTAAGCACTTTTGTGATCGAAGCCGGATAATAGGCCTCCCCGGCATTCTGTTCAAAAAGCACCACCCCGGTATCGGCATCTAAAAGACAGGCTCCCTCGGAAAGAACGTAGCAGTCGGAAGGCCAGTCGGAAAGGGCAAGAGCCGGAAAACAGGAGGTTTCGGCAAACAGAAGAAAAGCTGCCAGAAATCCTGCCAGTTTCCATAAAGCTCTTCTGTTCTTTCGACGGAGTTCCATCATCCTTTTATTGTACCACTGCTTAAACGCAAGGTCAAACACCGTCACCTCAGTTTCTGACAGTACTGGGTGCACAGTTTGTCCGTGCAGGCGGTACACCGCAAAGCCTCATTGGACTGTTCCCAGAACCTTTCCGGGTACATCAGGACACAGAGTTCCCATACCACCCAAACCGCGACCGCCAGCAGAAGAAGGCTCAGCGTATAAAAGCCGCGGAGAAAAAGAAGCGGAGAAAACATCATCAGATGATCCCAGTTAAAGATCCGGCAGGTAGTGCAGCACCGGGTTTTCATAATCAGCCGGAACGGACACCAGATCAGCACACAGATCAGGTCGCATACATAAAAAAACACACAGATAAGAAAAACGGCGCGTTCTCCGAGAATCCGCTTTACGAAGGCCCAGCCGATCAGAATGATCAGCGCCGCCCACAGGAGCATCACCTTATACGCCGATTTTGTTGTAGAGACCACATATTTCCTGAGGGCCTCTGCATTGACCGCTTCCTTCACCGGAATAAAAAACCCGCTGAAATGCTTTTTGGCACCCAGCGCCAGTTTTTTCTGGATGGGAACAAGCTGAGCAAGCATGTCACAGACCCAGATCACCCACAGAACGTGAAGGATACTGATTTTTCTGAAAAAGTTGCCGGTCTTCAGCACCTGAAACTCTTCCGGGCGGTAAACAGCCAGCCAGAAACAAAAGAAAAGAATCAGAATCCGACCATACAGTCTTGCGAAATAAAGCCTCCGCATTTTTGACATGGGAGGCTTTATGGAAGTACAGTTTTCAGTTTTCTGCACTGCGTTCATAGTTCACTGACTCATTTTTTGAAAGGGGATGCAGTGGTACGCCGCTTGATCAGCGGATTATTGCCGGGCACGGTGCTGGCTCCCGGATCGGGGGCGGATTCATCGTAGGACTTTGTGTAGATCACGCGTCCGTTTCTGTATCCGCGAAGGCAGAAGGTAATATCTTCTTTGAACTGATCCTTTGCGTTTTTGGATAATTCCTGATACATGGAAACCGCATCATCCGAACCCCAGGTCATTTCGAGTAAAAGTTCGCACATGGCATCTGACATATCCTTCCAGGAATCTGCGGTGTAGCAGTCCACATAAACGGTATTGCCCTTGGCGGAATACTTCATATCCGAATACTTATTCGCATCGGAAAGCATCTTTGCCAGTGCCGGTGCCGCCACGGTCTGATCAAGCCGTTTCTGGTAGGCTTTGATCTCGGAAGTGAATACACGGCGGGCTTTTGCGGTGTCAAGACTGCCCATGCCGAATTTCTCCTTCATGGCCTCGATCCCGTCCGCGTTTATGATGGAACCGTAGGTTCCTCCGGCATCCGTGTTCTCAATATCAAGAAAGATCCCGTCGTAGGTGCCGGGCTGGGTCCTGAGTTCGCCGTAATTCCCTTTCGGATCCGTTTCAAAAGAATAGCAGCGCCCTGCGGTATCCTGAACCAGGGGACTTGCCAGCATATTGCCGTTTCCGTCAAAGAAATACCATCCGGTCCCGCCGGCTGCGTCATCCTTCACCCAGGCATTGGTTACATATTTGCCGTCACCGTCTTTTACTTTCCAGTTTCCGGATGCGTCTTTGACAAAGCAGTCCGAATAGCGCTGTGCCGCCAGAGCCGACACGGCGAAAACCATCACAAAAAGTACCGACAGGACTGAAATAAAAAACTTTCTTTTCATTCTTCTCCTTTTTCAGAAATCCGGAAATATTCCGGGTTTTTATTTATAAGAAATATCTATATACAAATAGATACGTTAAAATATATCACATCTCTTCGAACATTACAATTCCAACTTTCTGACATTTTTCGAAACTTCGGGGCATGGCGGGTGTGAAACATGAGCTTCCGTGAAACATCTCCGACGTTTCACGG
>JAZUHZ010000278.1:0-3313 GCA_045642005.1 Candidatus Avilachnospira sp. | reverse complement strand
ACATCTCCGTGCGTGAAACATCAGAGATGTTTCACGTACTCAATGTTTCACGGGAGTTCATGTGGGTTTGGTTATACACAGTTCATACTGCGAATGGCGCGGGTCACGGCTTCGCCGTAGATCTGGAAGCCGGCATCGTTCGGATGCAGGAAGTCTTCGTAGAAGTAATCTTTGTGATGCGGGAAGAACGTATCCTCGAGGACGGTGACCTGCGGGTATTTTGCATAGGTCGCCCGGAGCGCCTCGAGGCCCTCGGCAAACTCATAGGACCAGAGTTTCCGCCGCGCCGTAAACCGTTCGTCATTCCGGTAGATGGGCATGATCCCGAGAACTTTTGTCTCCGGGAAGATCTCGTGAAGCTTTTCGCAGAATCCCTCGCATCCCTCGCGGTACCCTTCCAGGGTGAACTTATGATAATAATCATTGGTCCCGTAGGCCAGGGTGATCAGGTCCGGTTTCCACGAAGCCACCTCCGGATCCAGCGAGGATTTTTCAAAATAATAGCCGCCGACGGCCTGATTGAGGACTTCGGCCCGGAGGTTTCGGCCCATGATGTTCGTATAGGAATACGCCGGATGAATGCCGACATACCCCTGGGTAATGGAGTCGCCGATGGCCAGGATCCGGAGGGATTTTGCCGGCGCCGGCTCGCACAGAGCGCCTTCCGAAAGGGCAATGCTTTCCGTCCGCACATCCGCGTTCCACGGGAAAAAAATCTGCACATGATGCTTTCCTTCGGGGACATCAAAGGCAAAAATGTTATACCGCGGATTTTCGATGTAGCAGGAATCATAGTGCACCCCGTCCACATAGAAATCAAAGCAGGCATAGGGGTAGCCGACCACATCCTTCCAGCCAAACTGCATTCCGACAAACGGGGAGTCCGTGACAAATTCGATCACGGCGCCGGAATTTGCCAGCGCGACCGGACCGTAGTTGCCGTTGGTCCCGATATTGGACTGGGCTTCATAGACCGATTCCTGCGCTTTTGTGAAGCGGTGCAGGCGAAGCGCGCCGCGCTCGTCGGTTTCGGCGGAGAGGATGTTGTGGAAAAGCGCGGAGAGTTCCGCGCCGGTGATGATTTTTTTCATAAGGTCCTTTCTGGGCATGAACTCGCGCATGAGCTGCGTGAAACATCTCCGTGTGTGAAACACGGCGGAGCCGCGTTTCACGCACAGAGACGTTTCACGCAGCTCATGTTAATTTTGCTGTGTTTCACGCGAGTTCATGTGGGGTGTTACACTTCGATTTTCCGCACGCACTGCATGCCGGTTTCGTCGGTTTCCACCCGGAGCACGAAGTCGAAGACGTCTTTTTCCACGGAAAGATGGAAATCGGCCTCCGGGAAGACGTTCTGCCGCGCGGGGTCAAAAAACTTGGCGCCGCTTGTGGCTTTTAAGTGCGGGATTTCCTTTGCGGGATCGATCGGAGTCCCTTCGAGCATGCTCTTAATGTACTCCGCGCAGAGGGTGTCCTCCTCAATGGGACGCTCCGCATTTAATCCCATGCATACAAGGGACACCGTCTCCGGATTCTTTTTCCGGATGTAGCGTGCGATGGCCGCAGCATTCACCAGCGCTCCGGTGATGATCTCGGATGCGTCCTTCGCATTGGCTGTTCCCTGCGTGCCGGCGGAAGTGGTATGGATGACGGTCTTCCCCGTAAAGTCCACAGTTTTCACCTGGGACGGGGAGTTTCCGAAATCAAATCCCGGGAGCATGACGCCGTTTCGCTCGCCGATCAGGATAGCATCGGGATGCAGCTCTTTATACCGGTAAGCGATCTCCTTGTCCCCCACGGGATAGAGGTGCGCCGCATGGTTCTGCATGACGTAGGCCTCCACGGTCATGGCGCGGAACACGTCGATGATGACGGTGAGGCCGCGGGCCGCGCGGGCGCCGGAGGTAAGTTGTAAGATTTGGATATTCATAATAAGATACTCTTCACTGCTCCAATAAGCAGATTTTCCACAAAAACGTTCAATTCCGATGGTTTTTGTGGAACGCTTTTTAAAAAGTTCCACAAAACCATGAAAAAACAGTAGGAAATGTGGAACTCCCCGGTCAGTGAACGACTCGTCTTCCACATTTCCGCTTCAAAAAGAAGGATTTTGTGGAATGATCGGCCTGCGGAGCGATGAGCGTTCCACAAAACAGCTCAGAAAATGACCGAATTGTGGAAAAAGTGCTTTTGTGAATTATTTAACTAGCTTTCCTGTGGTGATACTGAGTTACGGCGGAAGGCCCGGGAAGAAAATGCTTCACACATGGCCTCACCGGTAACTGTGTCGCACACTCAGGCTTCTTTCTGTGCCTTTTTGAACCAGTCGGCGCCTTCGACTCTGCGGGCGATGATCATGGCAAGACCGGTGTCGCCGGTCACGTTGATGGCGGTGGAGATGGCATCGGTGATAGTTCCGAGAAGAACCATGATCGGGATGGCCACGGCGGGATCAAAGTCAAATGCGGAGAGGATGAAGAGCTCGCCCACATATCCGCCGGCGGGGATACCGCCCATAACAACCGCTGCGATCACCGCAACCACTACAGACATGAAGATGTTTCTCGGAGTTGCGTAATTGGTGCCCATCAGGCCGCACAGAAGCGCGATCTTCACGACCTGGATCATGCAGGAACCGTCTTTGTGAAGGTTGGCGCCTAAGGGGATGGCTACATCGGCCACGTCCTCGGGGATGCCGATCTCACGGGCATGCTGCATATTAACGGGAAGTGTTGCTGCAGAAGAGCAGGTTCCGAGAGCGGTAAGCGCGGGAGCCACGCAGCCCTTCCACCATTTGCTGACGCCTTCTTTTCCGGCGCCCATATAAGCCATCACGGTCTGAGAAAGCACAAAATACAGAATGGAAACCACCAGGTAGATCACGATGGAACGTCCGAGCGGGCCGACCACCGAGTTGCCGTAGGTGCCGATCAGCATGGCGAAATAGCAGCCAAGGCCGATGGGGGCGATCTTCATCACGATATTGATCAGGTTGACGATCACGGCGGTGAGACGGTCAAGCGCCTCCACCACGGGACGGCCCTTCTCGCCGGCCTTAATGATGGCAAAGGCAAAGAGAATGGTAAACACAATAAGCGCCATCAGGTTGGACTTACTGAACAGGTCCTTGAAGTCGCCGACGGTGAACATACCGAGGATATTCAGGCTTCCGGTTGCATCGGACACCGTCTCGGTCATATCGATCACGGCACCCTTTGCCGGATCAAAGAGGATGACGGAAATGGCCTGGAACAGAGCGCTCACCACACCGGTTGCAAAGGTACCGATGAGGAACGTCACCAGGATCTTGCGG
>JAZUHZ010000277.1:0-3269 GCA_045642005.1 Candidatus Avilachnospira sp. | reverse complement strand
CTTCTGAAAGAAATTGGAGTGGAGCCCTGAAAACAGTCAGGATAGTATGCCTTGCGGGGGCTTGCTATAACTTTTTTTCATTTGGTACGGCAGTTTTTTACTGCCGTACTGTTTATATACCGATGGACTTATTGTTAAGTTGATTCGGAAAAAATGGAATTACACTTCCTTATTCCGGTAAGCGGTAGGCGAGATCCTGCAGTGCCGGGAGAAAAAGCGGGAAAATGCACAAACATCGTCGAAGCCTGCAGAGGCAGCAATCTCCGTGATGGAGAGACCGGTGTCTCTGAGCAGCATTTTCGCTGTGTTGATGCGGCAATGGTCCAGATAGCGTTTCGGTGTGGTACCCTCCAAACGGACGAACAGGTTATACAGATATCGGTCGTCCACATGAATAGCTGCAGCCACATCCTTTACGCTGATGTGGTGCCCGCAGTGTTCTTCCATGTAGGTCTTTGCGTTTCTGACATGACTCAAGACAACGGTTTCCGGCAAATGCTGTTCTTTTTCATGCAGATGGATCATTGAAAAGAAGTATTCCAGTGACTCCGGACAAGTCATCGGTTCGCTGGAGGAAAAGAACTGCTTTCGCTTCTGCAGAATTGCTTCCGTATAGCCAAAGGGAAAAAGCCCGTTTTCATCGGGACACAGATAGGGGACAACATATTTTTTTGCCAGATCTTCAGATACGATCATCCAGAAATAATTCCACGGATCATCAGGGTCCGGGTGATATTCACTTACTTCTTCCGGACGGATATAGAAACCACAGCCCGCGGAAACCGGATGCCCGTTGAAATAGCCGGTTCCTTTCGTCACATAGTGAAGGATATGGCGAGTCCGTTTACATGGGCCCCACCTTGCCTTCTTCCAGACATCTTCGTACCCCATCATCACAACACATTCCACCTCATTCGAGGCATATCCCGTTCTTCGAAAATCAGACATCTTTTTCCCTTCTTCCCAGCATACGGTATTTCACAGTGTACTTCAGTATCGTATGATTTTGACATATAATGGTATGCTTTGTCAATTTCTTTCTCTTGGGATTTCCTGTATCATGCAGGCAGATAAAAGAGGAGGTTAATCAAATAGTATGAATATAGCCAAAAGATGTCCCTTTGACGGTGCGCCTGTTCTGCATACACCGACGCTGTTCGGCGCGACAATCGGACAGGCATTTCTCTATCGCATCCCTGTAACCGGGCAACGTCCCATCCGCCTGACAGTAGAGGGACTTCCCAAAGGTCTGTCATTCGACGGTTCCGTTCTGCGCGGATCGGTTTCCTGTGACGGTACCTTCACGCTGACACTGCACGCGGAAAACAGTCTCGGTAAGGCTGAAAAGAAGCTCCGTCTTGTGATTGCACCGGACACGGTACAGCTTACGCCGCTTCTTGGGTTCACCACCTGGAACGCTTACGGTCCGTATATGACGCAGGAGACCGTGCTCGATGTCGCAGACCGGCTGCTCGATACCGGACTTGCGGATTTCGGCTACAGTTATGTCAATGTCGATTCCGGCTGGCAGGGTCAATACGGCGGACTGTGGAACGCCATCATGCCGAACGGGCGCTTTCCGGATATGAAGGCCTTGTGCGACCGTCTTCATATGCTCGGTTTCCGGGCCGGCATTTATTCCACGCCGATGCTTAGTGCATGGGGCTGTCCTTCAGATATGGAAATGCTTCCGGGCTGTACCCTGGGCGAGCCGGACGAACGCTTTCCCGATGCCAAAAACGGCGGAATCGGGCGGGAACGAAGAGAAGCGGAAAATGTCCGTCAATGGTGCGAATGGGGCTTTGACTATCTCAAATATGACTGGGTGCCGACAGACGGGTATAACGCCCATCGGATGAAGGAAGAACTGCAGAAATCGGGACGGACCTTTACTTACTGCACATCGGTCTTCTCTGATATCCGCGATGCGGAAGTTTTCCGGAAGGATACGTCCTCCTGGCGGGACAATCCGGATTCTCATCCGAACTGGGAAAACATTACGATACGCATGGAAACACTGGAACGCTGGAGGGATCATGTCTGTGCGGGGCATTTCTATGATCTCGATATGCTGTGTGTAGGGCGCAGTCAGGAGGACCCGGAAAACAAGGGACTCACGGAGGCGGAGAAAGTGTTTGCCTACACCATGCGTGCGTTTTTCTGTTCCCCCATTCAGCTAAGTACCCCGCTCGAAACGCTCACAGATTTTGAACTCGATCTTTTCTCAAACGATGAAATCATCGCTGTCAATCAGGACGCGATGGTCGATTATCCCCACCGTTTGTCCTGTTTCCCGGACGGGGTACGGGTCTATAAACGCAGCATGGAAAACGGCGATACGGCAGTTGCGGTATTCCATATGGAAGACAGTGAGGAAGACATTCGTGTTCCGCTGCAGACAAAAAGCCATATCCGCGATCTCTGGAGAAAAGAAGACCTCGCCGAAGCGGATGAGATCGTCTTTCATGCGGAGCCGCACGCGGCCTATGTATTCCGAACCTCCGGTGTGGATGGTCCTTTATGAGTGGGATGATAAGCTGCTCAAACCGGGCGCTCTGCAACGACAGAAGCATCCTTTCAACTTAAGTGGAACGAAAGATGCATTTAGTGTGGAATTTGACCACTTTGACAACAAAAACTGCATTGATGGGATCAAGGAAAAGAAAAGAGTTGACAAGTTAAAAATAATGTAATAAAATCAACATGTCAGACAACATGACAATCATACAAGGAGCGCAAGTTGTAGAAAGAGAGGATTAAGTATTATTTTCCGATGTACCAGAGAAATTCTTCCGTATTTCACAAAGCAGGGATACGGCAATATCGTGAACTTCGGTTCCATGTATGGCGTCGTTGCTCCCGATTTTTCCGTATACGGTGACAACATCCCGTGGAATCCGGCAAACTACGGTGCAGGAAAGGCCGGCGTAATCCAGTTCACAAAATACGGTGCATCAGCTCTTGCTGCCAGGAGTATCCTGGTAAACAGCATTACACCGGGATGCTTCCCTAAGGTGACGCCCGGGTTTGATCAGGGATTCCTTGAGAGACTTTCCAATAAAGCAATGATGAAGAGAGTCGACGAAGCAGAGGAACTGGACGGTGCCCTTCTTCTTTTGGCATCGGATGCGTCTTCCTTCATGACAGGACAGAATATTATTTTTGACGGCAGTGCGACTGCGTGGTGATGAAGATGGAAAAGAAAAGAATATGTGTTATTGGAGCGGGTTCTATCGGAAGAAGACATATCCGCCTCCTCAATGAAAGAA
>JAZUHZ010000276.1:0-10881 GCA_045642005.1 Candidatus Avilachnospira sp. | reverse complement strand
CAGGATACCGTATCGGCCCCCACAAATCCAGCGATGTTCGGAAGCACCCGGACCTTTGCGTCCGCCGCGATCGGAAGGATCCCCTGGGCGGGAATCTCCATGGCCTCAAAAACCTCGGGCATATAGGGCGGAACTGTCATCGAACGGGGATTGATCCCGAGAAGAAGATGGTGCATACAGGTATTTCCGACAATACTGGCTCTCGTCACCTCATCTGTACGGATCCCGGCTTCCCGGCAAAGATCCTCCGTGAGGGCACAAAGCGCCTTCCTGATCACAAGGCTCAGTTCGTCCGTTTCATGTTCCAGCACGTACTGGATCCGGGAGATCACATCGGCCCCGTAGGATATCTGAGGATTCAGGGTACCCTTCGAGGAAAGACGCCTCCCGTCTGTTCCCGACAGAAGATACCCGACGACCGTGGTCGTCCCGATATCAAAGGCCAGTACATAACGGTCTTTTCCGTCCGGCGTGATCTTCTCCCTTTTTCCCGCGGTAAGGATCCGTTCCCCGACATCGGAAAAGATTCTTACCGTAAGGTCCGAATGGACTCTGGTCCGGCAGAGGAGCACTTCCTCTCCCCCGACCATGGCCCTGCACTTTCCGCAGAACCCGTTTCCGCCGCAGGGGGCATCCACCCGGATGCCGGCTTTTACCGCCGCTTCGAGAAGCGTCGTTCCTTCCGGGACGGTGACGATTTTGTTTTCATTGATAAATTCTACTGTCATACAGGGAATTATACACGAACGGACGCGGTTTTGCAATGACAGAGGGCTGCGGCCGGAATGACAAAAAAAGCAGAGAACATTCTTCCGTTCTCTGCTTTTCCTGAACCGGTACGGAACCGTTTCCCTGTGCGAACTGTTCTTTCCTTACGCGATGGCCTTGGCAGCCTCTGCAGCGCTGGCTGCGTCCTTCGTATAAAGGTCTGCGCCAATGGATTTTGCGTACTCCTCAGTAATGGGAGCGCCGCCGACCATGATCGTGAGGTCCTTCCGGAAGGGCTTCTCTGAAAGAAGCTTGATGGTCTCCTCCATATTGGACATGGTGGTGGTAAGAAGAGCGGAAAGGGCAACAATCTTCACGCCCACATTCTGCTCGCAGGCCTCGAGAAATTTCTCCTTCGGAACATCCACGCCGAGATCGATCACTTCAAAGCCCTGAGATTCGATCATCATGGCCACGAGGTTCTTTCCGATATCATGAAGGTCTCCCTGTACGGTGCCGATCACGACCTTTCCGAGAGCGCCGGCCTCTCCCTGCTGGAGATGGGGCTTCAGCTCGGCAACGCCTTTCTTCATAGCTCTGGCTGATACCAGCATTTCCGGTACAAATACTTCGTTATTCTTAAACTTTTCACCAATCACGGCCATGGAATCGATCATGGCATTGAGCACTTCTGTCGGAGCGCTGCCCTCAGCGAGTGCGTCATTAACTGCCTGTGCGATCAGTTTTGCCTTGCCGCCTATCACAAGTTCTTTTACTTCATCAAGTTTGCTCATATATAATTCCTCCGGTCTTCGGGTTCATATTCTGTTAACATCATATCACACGGAAATCCAATCGGCAAGAGAAATATCGCTCAAAAAACAGGCTTTCCTCCCCGGATCAGATAAGAAAGTTCCACATAAAGCCGGGTGTCCGGGCGGGTAAGCGAAAGACCCGTGAGCTCCCCGATCCTTCGGATCCGATAGATCATGGTTCCCCGGCTGATATAGAGTTTTTTTGCCGCCTGTACCGTGTTCAGATTCACCTCGAGATACGTTCGCAGCGTCTTCACATATTCCGTTCCGTTGTCCCGGTCATACGCTGACAGGACGCAAAGTTCCGGCGCTTCCAGATATTTTCCGGGCAGTTCCTCCTCTGCCCGGTGTACCATGTAGGAAAGCGCGTAATCCCGGAAATAATGGTACCACAGGGTTGGCCGGGTCCGGAGTCCTTCCGAAAGGGCAATACGGGCCTGTTTCCAGCGGAAGCCAAGTTCCGCCATGTTCGTAAACTCTCCGGAAAATCCCGCCAGGATATGATTGTCCCGCAAAAATTCCACGGATTTTTCCATAAAGCCGGCAATTTTTCCCTGAAAGCGGCGGAGATTTCCGATCAGGAGGATATGATCCTCATAAGAAAAGACAAAAACATCGGAAAGCTCTCCTGCGAGGATCCGGCAGTAGTAAGGGGCCGTATGGCTGTGGGCCGTGGTCTCGCTGGGAAGAAGACAGGCGCAGAAGAACGGATCCGCAACGCTCCACCCGCGGAACTGGAGCGCCATCTCCATCGTTTCCCGGCTGACATTCTCCCCGGAAAGGATCCGGAGTGCAGCGTCTTCCAGCCGTTCCCTGGGACGGGCCGCTTCGAAATCCGCCGACTGGAATCCCGTTTCCAGATATCCGGCGGCAAGTTCCAGGAGTGCGGCATCGAAAGGCCTCTCCTCTCCCGGAACCAAAGCTGCCATCAGCCGGCAGCTCGGGACTCCGTGGCTTTCAATGTTCCGGCAGAGAATTTTATTTCCCGTACACTGAGGTTCTACAGAAAACACTTCTTTTTCCCCGGAATTTTCCGCAAACAGAGGGTCGTTTTTCAAATCGGTCACCATTTCCAGCGGAAGAGTCCCATCCTTCTGCGGCTCGGGAAGCATGGAATCCGAAAAAAAGCGATCTCCTTCCGGCCGGGAAAGCACCCGGAAATCAAAAGAACATAAAATCAGCCGGTTCCCGAAGAAGGGAGCCACCGCCTCCAGGATCCCGTCCGTATCGCTGTCCGGAAACACTGCGCGTAAGAGTTTCCGCTCCAGGTCCGCAAACTGTTCAAAAATTCCGTTTATACACTCTGCAAGTTCCAGGATAGAAAGATCCGTGCAGAGAATACTGCAGGATGGAAGGTCGTCCGGCGTTCCGGCACAAATCACGCGGCTGAGGGGGGAAAACACCTTTTTCCCCACGGTCTCTGCATCCATGACAAAAAGCTCCGAATTTGTGACGCTGCTCCCTTTTGCAGGACCGATATGCCATTTTTCCAGAGAAAAATCCCCGTAACCGGTTTTTTTTCTCACGTTTGTCACATTTTTACCGAGAAAATACTCAAGTATTTCCATGCTGATCTTCATTATGGCACCTCCGCCTGCCTGGTATTATACACTTTGTATAAGGAACACGCAACCGATTTGCTTCATCTGTCTAATTGCCGGCCGGTCTTGTTAGAAGTATAATACCCGGTAAGAACAGAAATTCAAGCCAAAAGGAATCCCGGTCTTCGTTTCGAAGCCGTCGTGATCCCAAAAAGGAGAAAATATCATGTTGACTGCAAAAGAAAATTTCCGGGAATGTGTCCGCGGAGGAAATCCTGACCGTTATGTAAACCAGTATGAGGCGCTTCAGCTGATGTTCAGCCCGTATACGCTCCGTTCCAACTGCCTCTTATCGCCGGGGCAGATGAACGTGGTGAACGCCTGGGGCGTAACCAACTCCTTCCCGGTAGAAACTCCCGGTTCTTTCCCGGTTCACACGCCGGATAAGATCGTAGTCAAGGACATCGAAAACTGGAGAGAGTATGTAAAGGCGCCGGATCTTAGCGATATTCCCGAGGAGGAATGGCTTCAGTCCAAAGCGCTTTATGATTCCGTTGATGACAAAAAAGCCTTCCGTCCCGTTTTCGTGAATCCCGGACTTTTTGAACAGACCCACCATCTCTGCTCCATCGGTGAAGCACTGTGCAACTACATCACCAATCCAGTGGAAATGCACGACCTGATCAGTTACATCAAAGACTGGGAACTCGAGCTTGCGGAAAAGATCTGCACCTATCTGAAACCGGATTCCATCTTCCACCACGATGACTGGGGTACCGAAGACAACTCCTTCTTAAGTCCCTCCATGTTTGCGGATTACTTCGAGGAACCCTATAAGGAAATCTACGGATACTACCATGACCACGGCGTAGAATTCGTCATTCACCATTCCGACTCCTATGCTGCCAATCTCGTTCCCTCCATGATTGAAATGGGAATCGATGTATGGCAGGGCTGCATGTACAAGAACAATATCCCGGAGCTTGTGGAAAAGTACGGCGGAAAAATTTCCTTCATGGGAAATATCGACAACAAGTTCGTGGATTTTGACGGTTGGACAAAAGAAGACTGTGAGAAAGCGGCAAAGGATGCCCTCGATGCCTGCGGCACGAAATACTATATCCCCTGCATCTCCCAGGGCGGTCCCGGCTCCGTTTACTCCGGCACCTACCGCGCCCTGATCGACGCGATCGACCAGCTGAACATCGAGAAGTTCGGCTGCACCAAAGAAGAACTGGAAGCAGCAAGACTTCCCCTCCAGATTCTGTTCGGCTGAAATCCCCCGCGTAAAAGAGTCAGAAAGAGCGGGGAGGGAATGTGTCCCTCTCCGCTCTTTTTTGATGCGTTAGATGCGGCCGATGGCCGCCAGGTATTCTGCCATGTTTCCGGCTTTATAGATCTTCTTGAATTCCTTTTCCCTTCCCGGATGGTACCGTTCCATGAGTACCCAGATTTCCTTCATCTTGTGAAGCACGGGCTGCTCTCCGGAAAACTCGGCAAGATAAGTTTCGAGCAGTTCCTCCATCAGCGCATGGATTTCTTCTTTTGACGCCGGCATACCACCGGAAAGTTCCCGGATCAGGGACGGATTCCCGATCATGCCCCTCCCGCACATAACGGCTGTGACATTTTCAGAAAGTTCCGGGACATCGGCCGGAGTCCACACATCCCCGTTATAGCATAATGGCATCTTCGCCTCCCGCTCCGCGTACCGGAAAATATCCAGATGCACCTTTCCCGTGTACATTTCCGTCCGGATACGGGGATGAATGATCAGTTCCGAAATCGGATACCGGTTATAGATCTCAAGGATTTCATAAAACTCTTCCGGTGCGTTCATTCCGATCCTTGTTTTCACGGAGACCTTCACATTTGTGTGCAGGAACACTTCCGAAAGAAAAGCGTCCAGTTCCGGCTTATGAATCAGAAAACCCGCGCCGCGTCCTTTCGGTGCCACCGTTCCCGACGGGCACCCGAAATTCAGGTTCAGTTCCCGGTATCCGTAGGCCGCCATGTCTTTTTCAAACCGCAGAAAATCCGACGCGTCCGTTGTGAGGATCTGGGGCACCAGGGGGATGCCTTCATTATTTTCCGGAAGAATGTCTTTTATTTCCCGCGAACTCGGAGGCCGTTTTTTATGCGGCTGAAAAAAGGGCGTAAAGTATTTACTGATTCCGTCCCCGAAATACTTTCGGAGAGTGTTCCGGTAGAGATGCCCGGTAATTCCCTCCAGCGGGGCAAGATAGTATTCCATCGGTTACTTGCCGAGATTGTCGGTGATGCCGACAGTCTTGTTCTCGTCATAGCAGGCAAAGATCGCATCCGTACCTTCGGGAACCGTGCTTCTTGTAAGGAAACTCACGAGCGGAAGGAAAAGAAGTCCGCCGAGCATAGCCACCGCACCGGAGTAGATGGAGTTTCTGAACACGAAAGAGAAAAGAGCGCTTCCGGATACGTCAAGAACCTTTAAGGAAACAAGGAGCTGAACGATTTCCAGTCCGGTGCCCCACAGGAAGGAGATCCATACGGAAGCACGGGACACTTTTTTATGATAGAGACTGTACAGAAACGGTGCGAGGAAGCTGCCCGCAAGAGCGCCCCATGACACACCCATCATCTGCGCGATGAAGAAGTTCTGATGTTTTGCCTGGCCGATCGCAATGACTGCCGAAATGATAATAAATACGACGATGAAGGAACGCATGATAACCATCTTTTCCTTCTCCCCCTTTTTGTTTCCGCTGAGGGGAACGATGAAATCCAGCGTGATCGTGGAGGAACTCGTCAGCACCAGAGAGGAAAGCGTCGACATGGAAGCGGAAAGCACCAGAACGATCACAATGCCGATGATCATCGGGGAAAGGGTGGAAAGCATCTCGGGAATGATCGCATCAAATCCGTTTGCCTGAACGTCTACGTTGTAAAGCCGGCCGAAACCTCCGAGGAAGTAGCAGCCGCCGGCCACCACGATGGCAAAAAGAGTGGAGATCACGGTGCCCTTCTTGACGGCCTCCTCATTTTTGATGGCGTAGAATTTTCCGACCATCTGGGGAAGTCCCCAGGTACCGAGAGATGTAAGAATCACGACAAACAGAAGGAACAGGGGCTGCGGTCCGAAGAAAGAAGCATATTCCCAGCTGCCGTTCGGTCCGGTGACAAGGCCCTGCATAGCTGCCATAAGGCCGCCGTTATCTTTGAGCACGGCACCGATCACGGCCACGATGCCGCCGAGCATGAGCATGCCCTGAATAAAATCGTTCCAGGCGGCTGCCATGTATCCGCCCATCACCACGTAGGTTCCGGTGAGAACCGCCATCAGAATTACGCATACCGAATAGTCGATTCCGTTAAAGGCCATGGAGAACAGACGGGAAAGTCCGTTGTACAGGGAAGCGGTGTAGGGGATCAGGAAAACGAACGTGATCACGGAAGCGCAAAGCGTCAGTTTTTTCGATCCGAACCGGCTTCCGAAAAAGTCCGGCATGGTCTTCGAACCGAGATGATTGGTCATGATCCGGGTACGTCTTCCGAGGATGAGCCAGGCAAGAAGGGAACCGATAAAAGCATTTCCGAGTCCGATCCAGGTAGAGGAGATTCCGAAATTCCATCCGAACTGACCCGCATATCCGACAAAAATTACGGCTGAGAAATAGGAAGTGCCGTAGGCAAAAGCGGAAAGCCACGGACCGACATTACGGGAACCGAGCACAAATCCGTTGATATCGGAAGCGTGGGTTCTGGATCTTACTCCGATCAGAACCATGACCGCGAAGAAGATCACGATCATTACAGTGGAAATCAGCATAGTAGTTGTCATAAGAATACCTCCTCAAAAAAACAGGACCGGTCTCGACCGGTCCGTTCAGGCTATCAATGAACAATCATAAAAGCGCATCGAAACCGGCAACACTCACAGTGTCGGATAATAGCCGTAATATGCGATGCGGGTCATGCGTTTCATGGGTAACTCCTTTGTTTTTTGTGTTAGCGGAATTTTAGCGCTTTAAAGTGGGTTTGTCAAGTCTTTTTCTGTGATTCGCCGGATTTCGTGGTCAATAATTTCCTTCCAGGTCGTCCCGTCGATCTCCGGAATCTCCTCCGCTGCCCGCGAAGTGTCGGCAAACGCGTCAAACACCGCCTGTTTTTCCCCGAGCATGCTGACGATTTCCTCCTCCGCCGTATCCTCACAGAGAAGGCGGTAACAGAGCACATTTCTGGTCTGTCCCATGCGGTAGGCGCGGGAAATGGCCTGATTCTCCACGGACGGCTTCATCTGCGGCTCACAGAGAATGACCACACTGGCCGTCTGGATATTGAGGCCGGTTCCGCCGGACTGGATCTGAGCGCAGAGTACGGTTCCTGCCGGTGCCTTTTCAAATTCATCGATAATCTCCTGCCGTTTCCCCGGCGGCACCGCGCCGTTTATAGGAGGAAGACAGGCGTCCCCGAGAAGTTCCTTTACCTTTCGGATGGTATCTAAGAAGAAGGAGAAGACGATCACCTTCCGGCCGTCCTCCGCGGCATCATCAATGATCTCGAGCATTCTCTGCGCTTTGCAGGAATCTTTAAGATCCGGAACATTCCACGATACTCTCCGCACGTCGGCGTAGTTTCCGGAAAGAACGGCCTCGTTATAGACTCCGGTCTCCACCTCTCCCATCTCGCACCATTCTTCTTCCTCGATCAGTTCGGGAAGTTCCGTGAGCACATCCTCCCGGCGTCTCCGGTAATACACGGGAGCCACGATCTCCCGGAATTCCTCTGCCTGGGAAAGATACTGCAGTTTCCTGATTTTTCCGGCAATTGCGGGATCAAGGATCTCAATCAAAGACACCATCTCCGAAACCCGGTTCTCCAGAGCCGTTCCGGTCATGAAAAGAAGCCGGTCGGCATGGCTGCACAGATTCTTCACAAACGCCGTCCGCTGTGCTTCGGGATTTTTGATATAATGAGCCTCATCCACGACAAGAAGAGAAAAACGGTACTCTTCTCCCGTACTGAATAGCCAGGCGGTCTCATAAGTGGTTACGGCAACACCGCCGGATCGTTTCCAGGCCGAAAGCGCTTTCCCGCGGTCCTCCCCGTGAACCTTCACAACCGAAAGTCCGCTCATCTTCCGGATCTCCCGGCACCAGTTGGCCAGCACGCCGGCCGGGCAGACCACAACGAAATGCGTGGCACCCGTATTCCGGAGGGATACCATGGCGGCAATGGCCTGCACGGTCTTCCCGAGTCCCATTTCATCACCGAGAAGCACTTTCCCCTGATGAAGGATGTATTTGACACCAAGCACCTGATAATTCCGGAGCTCGCACTTTAATCCGTCCGGAAAAATGCACTCTTCACTGAGTTCCCGCCAGAGATCCTCCGGCAGGCCGTACCTGGTATCGTCATTCCCGAGAATCCCGGGACTGATCTCTTCTATACAGTTGATGAAGGGAACCGGCTCCTTTTCAAATTCCGCCCAGGCCTCTTCGCCGGTTGCTGCGGTGATCCCGCCGCAAACCCCGGCGATCCTCCGCACGCTTTCCGGGAAGTCACCCGCAAAAAGATCCGAAAGGAACGAAAAAGCTCTTTCCGCCTCTTCTTTCTCCGTCCGGTTCCGAAGAAGCCACCGGATCCCGCTCCCGGCTTTCCGAAGGGAAGAAAGCGCCGCTTCGATGCGTCCTGCATAAGCCGTTAAAAGATCCTCCGCGAGCGTCGATTCCTTCTTCCGCTTCCGGTATTCCGAGACAGCACATAAAAGTGCGGTGGCCTCTTCCGTTTTCTGATCCGCAGAAAGTCCCACCCGGATACTTTTTCCGGCCTCGGCCACCATCAGGTTGACCACCGCCTTGATCGTATAGGCGGTATCAGATGAGATCCCGTTGACGGCGGCGATATTCCATACCTCTGCCGTACAAAGATCCGCGATCGTCTCGTACCCGTACTCCCGGAGAGTTTTCACCCGGAATCCCCGTTTCTCCCGGTTCAGTTCCTCCACCGGAACCTTAGCGAGCTCCCGATGGATTTCTGACAGCAAAAGCCGGTCCGCTGCCCGTTCCACGTCTTTCCTGCATTTGCGGAAAGAAGCCGCAGCTTTTTTCAGTTCCTCCACTGCCGCTTCCGCTTCTTTTTCGATAAGTAATACGTCCTGCCGTCTGAATGTTCCTGCCATTTTCCGTCATAGCTCGAAAAAAGGGCTGCCCGGGCAGCCCTTTTTCTTTCCTTTCCCAATCAGGGAGTATAGTTGAAGATAAATTCAACGACTTTCCCGTCTTCTGTTCTGATCTGTGTTCCTGCCTGTGAAATGTACAGCCACTCGGTGGTGCAGATATAGTCTATCGCTGCCGCGGCTCCCTCCACGACATGCTCCTCAAAATCATGTTCAATATCAGAACGGTCTGTCAGCACGAGAGAATCGGAAAGCGGAAGCTCCGCAGTTCCGAGTTCCAAAAGCGTCGGAAGATCATCATAGCCCTGCGCATAATAGACGCCGCCATCGCCCGGAAGAAGCGTAATGCCGCCCTCGTCAAGACCTCCGTTGATCAGGAAAGCTCCGCTGTCATCCTGCGTCAGGGTATCAATTACGCTCTCGTATCCGTCCTGAACGATCGTATCACCTACCTGCATCTCATGGATATCCACGACATCAAAGTATTCTCTTGTAAAAAGCAGGAAAGAGAAATCCTGACCGGGATCACGTACTACGAAGTCCGCATAATAAATCCCGTCTTCCACATGCTCCGGATCAAAGCTTACCGGAAGCGGCTCGATGGTTTTGGAAAGATCCGTGATTCCGGCTGCGTACATGCAGCGGCCGAGAACATCCTTTGTGTTCTCCTCCGGTACATCACCGTCTGCCGTCAGTGTATAGAACGTATCCCCGTCTTTCCATGTCCAGATGGTAAATCCTTCCGTCTCCGCTTTCACTCTGGTCACATCCACCTGTTTCCCGTTGCCCGCGTCAAAAGCCGCTGCCACCGGGGCCGACATCTTCTCGTCAAAAATCCCGTGAAGACCTTCGGCCGTTTCCGCGTTTTTGGTAGCCCGGAATGTATAATTCACGCCTTCATTCCATGCCACATGCGCGGCATCGTTGCCAATGATGAACTTTTCCGTCTCCCCGGCAATCAGTTCCGCCTTTAAGGGAATGGAAAGCGTCAGTTCAAAATCCTCACTGAACTCGATAGGAACCATGGGGTTCGGCATGTTGACTAAAGGCGCCTCAGAGGCCTCCGTCTCCGGAGCCGCTTCCGTTACCGGAGAAACGGTTTCCTTTACCGCCTCTTCCGTTTCGGCTGCAGGCTTTGCGCCGCATCCGGAAAGAGATGCCGTAAGAAGTGCCGCTGCTACAATAATAAAACAGATTTTTTTCATAATATCTCCCCTTGTAACTGATAGGGGTATCATAGCACATATATTACCAAATTGCAGTATAAAACTGCAGAAATTTCGAAATAACGAACTTTTTATCTGCTTTACTCAGCCCGTGAAATATGTTACATTCTTATCAAACGGAAAGAAACGGAGGAGCCATGTGAAACAAAGAAACGATGGACAGCTCACATTCTGGGAAGCGTCGGGGATCATCACGGGGCACGGCGTGGGATCGGGAATCCTCTCCGTTCCGTATCTTGCCTCCCGCACAGGAATCTTCCAGACCGTTCTGATCCTCTGCCTCTCGTATGCGGCCAGTCTGCTCCTGCATCTTCTGATCGCCGAGCTGAGTACCGCAAACCGCGGAGCACAGTTCGTTACCTGTCTGAAAAATGATCTTTTCCGTGGGAATAAGCCGTTCCTTACCTGGTCCGTTTTTCTCATGATCGGACTGTCGG
>JAZUHZ010000275.1:0-2841 GCA_045642005.1 Candidatus Avilachnospira sp. | reverse complement strand
AGGGGTCTTCTGCGAGCCGGAGGGGATCATGCCGGAATGTCCGGATGTGTTCGGGCTGGATGGGAAGACCGTGGTGATGTATTCCAAGATCGACGCGGGGGAGGATCCGGAGAAGAACAACCGGCCGGTGGTATGCTCCGTGGGGGAGATGGATCCGGAGGCAAAGTCATTTACGGGAGGCGAATGGACGCCGATGGATCACGGAAGAGAGTTTTATGCCGCACAGACCTGCGAAGGGAAGAACGGGGAGCGGATCGTGATCGGATGGATGGCTTCATGGGAAGCGCAGTATCCTACCGCGCAGGGAGAATACGGATGGAGCGGCATGATGACCCTGCCGAGAGTGATGCGGCTGAAGGATGGAAAGGTTGTTCAGGAGCCCGTGCCGGGATTCCGGAAATTCAGGGGAGAAAAAAAGAAGACCTCCATGGAGCTGGAGGACAACGGAGTCCGGATGGAGGGCGTCTGCGCAAAGCACGCGGAGATCCAGTTCCGGGCGGATGTGAAACACGCGGAGAGTGTGACGTTGAACGTGATGGAGGATGGGGACGAGCGGGTCGCGCTGAGGTGGCAGGATGGAAAACTGACGCTTGACAGAAGGTCGATTGCAAGCAGCGAGGCCGGGAAGTTTGTGCCGGTGATCTCCATGCCGATGGAAGCCCGAGACGGGCAGGTGGAGATGACGGTGTTTGTGGACAATTGCGCGATAGAAGTGTTCGCGGGCGGTCAGGTGATGAGCGCGGTGGCGTTTCCGAAGAGCGAGAAGTATGGGGTCTCAGCTTGCGCGGAAGGCAAGGCGACTGTGGAAATATCCAATTTTATTTGTAACGTAAAATAGGTTACAATTAAAATTCTTTCACAGAAGAGAAAACGAAGTATTTTTACGATTGTGATTTTCGCGTTTTCATAAGCATAAAGATGGCTGAGCAGGAGAGGGTTGCCAGCAGGGACCAGAGGAGCGGGGTGGCGGGGTCGCCTGTGGGGGGCAGGTCCATATAATATTTGTAAATGACAGTCTTTTCGCCAGGTTTGCCGGTGATACTATAGTTTTTGATATTATCGCCCGAAATATAGCAGCACTTAGTTGCTTGATCGCCGTTGATCGTGGAAATGGTGACGGGGGAATTTACACCATCCAGACGGATCGTGCACTCTTCGTGATCTCCCAAGCCTGAACAGAATATGCCGCAGTTCCCGCCTGTAATGGTTGCCGCGCCGCTGCCTTTTAAGTACAGCATGCTCTCGCCAAATAGGCGGATACCATAATTTGTTCCGGAAAGGTTTATGTTTCCGGTGCCGTCAAAAAGGACTTTGCTGACACCGATCTCAAAGAAAATGGCATCTTCCGCGCCGGTGATTTCGATATCGCCGGTTTGGCTGAAATAGATGGCAAAAGCTCTTGCCGAAATTCCTCTCTTGCCACCCCGGATCGTCAGAGCACCTCCCATTTTGAAATAGGTCGTGTCTGTACCTGTGGCGATTCCCATAGAATTGCGATTAGTCTCAATCGTGAGGCTGCCGTCGCCTATCAGAGTCAGTTTCTTTTCGGCAAAAAGACCGGCGATGCCGTCGGCATTCACTTTGATCGTATTTGTGCCTTTCAGGACCACGGTCAGATCTTGCGCGGAATAGATCCCGTGTTGGGAACGTCTTTCCGAAAGGGTTGAAATCGTGGCATCCGTCAGGGTGAGGGTGAAGGCGTTCGCCGCGTCTTTGGTCAGGGTGGCTGTGCCGTTGCCGCAGGGGATCGTTGTTTTTTCGCTGGTGAATTGTACATTATTGATCCAGACGGGATAGGCTTCCGCCGAAGCTACGGCAAACACTGACAGAGACAGAACCAACAGCACGAGAAAGAACAGGACACGAGGGAAGCTTTTCATATGAACCTCCACGGATGAACCGTAAAAAAACGTCGAAGCATACAGATGATCCCTATAGACAAAGTATAACACAAAATGTAAGGGCCAATCAATCTGTAGCAGGTTGCCGGTGCTGGGCTCCCCGGACTGACGCGGGAAAACGCTTGAAGGATGGAAAACATAAAAAATACATAATGTTCGGAATGTTCGTGTTTTGGAGAATGAGATGGGGTAAAAAGGACGGAGGTTGACCAAAGAGGACATTAAAAACACGAACATTATTTACGGTTGACAAACAAGAGTTCGGATGTTAAACTGGACGAGTCCGGTGAACGGATCCGGGCCTTTTCCCGTGACTGACGGAAGTGGGTGGAACCACAGGGAGCGGGAACCGTAAATGCCGACCGTCTGGGCGCACTGACTTCATAGACACGGAGGATGTGCGCTCTTTTTATTTTTCTTTGCGGAGGAAACGGCCATGAAGAAGATCGGAATCGTGATGGGCAGCGACAGTGACCTGCCGGTGATCAAAAAGGCAACGGACATGCTGAAGGAACTGGAAATCCCGTTTGAAGTGCATGTTTACAGCGCGCACCGGACGCCGGTTGAAGCGAGAGACTTTGCGCTGAACGCCCGGAAGAACGGCTTTGGCGCGATCATCGCGGCGGCCGGGATGGCGGCGCATCTGGCGGGCGCCATTGCGGCGAACACGACGTTGCCGGTGATCGGGATCCCGTGCCTGGGTGCCTGTATGGACGGGATGGACGCGCTGCTGAGCACGGTGCAGATGCCGACGGGGATCCCGGTGGCGACTGTGGCGGTGAACGGCGGCGGAAACGCGGCGCTGCTGGCGGCGCAGATTTTGGCCGTCGAGGATAGCGAGTTGGCGAAGAAGCTGGATGAGAAGAGAAAAGCGGACGCGGCCAAGGTGTTGGAAAAAGATAAGGGGATTATGGAGAGGCTGTGATTGGTGCTAAGTGAG
>JAZUHZ010000274.1:0-15344 GCA_045642005.1 Candidatus Avilachnospira sp. | reverse complement strand
CTTTCGGCCGGGGCCGGATCGAGTACGGTGGTTTACGAGATCTGCCAGACCACCATGGGAAAGGTCGGAAGCGTGGTCGCGCTTTTAGGGGTGATCGTCTGCCCGGTCTCTTCCGGGGATACCGCCTACCGGAGTGCGCGGCTTACGCTCGCGGACTGGTTCTCTTTGGATCAGTCAGACTACAGAAAGCGTCTTGACCTGACGGTTCCGCTTCTTCTGGCCGGTGCCCTGATCTGCCGGATGGATTACAACATCGTATGGCGTTATTTCTCCTGGGCGAATCAGACGCTGGCTATGATCACTTTATGGGCGGCTTCCGTGTATCTCCGGAAGGAAGGAAAAAACTGGAGATTTACCGCCGTTCCCGCCGCCTTTATGTCGGCGGTGACCACCACCTATTTCGTGGCAGCTCCCGAGTGTCTGGGTCTTTTATGGTCGAAGCTCGGAGTAGCCGAAACTGCGGTGTATCTGATTGCCGTCATCACGGGTGTCCTTGCGGCGGCGCTCTTCTTAACTGTCTTCCGGAAATCCCGGGATCAAAAGTGACGCGAACCCGCGGCCCCGGGGCAAAGGATGTGAAAACCTCTGTATTCCTGGGCTTTCACATCCCTCCTCCAATCGTGAAGGATGGGAAACTGTTGTTTTTCCTCGTTTTCCCCTCCTTGCTCAAAATACGAAGGATGTGAAAACCTTTCAATTGGCTGTTCCCCCCTCCTTTTTCGGGGCTATAGAGGCTGGAAAAGGATGTGAAACTACCGGAAAACATGGTTCTCACATCCTTTTCTGAGAAAAAATCACAAAATAAGGAGGGGCGATGGCTCGAAAACGAGATTTTCACATCCTTCCTCGAAAAGTGGAGGATGTGAAATCTCAATATTTCCATACTTTCACATCCTCCTATGAAAATTTTCGGTAAACCGTGTAGATTTTTTTCTGGATTGGCGCAAATATTGAGTTAAAAGAAACTTCTTGACAACTATACTCCTTTAGGAGTATAGTTGTTTTATGAAAAAGATTATTTACCACGGATCAAAAGATATTATTCAGCAGCCGGTATACGGGTACGGGAAAACGTATAATGACTACGGGCTTGGTTTTTACTGTACAGAGAGCCCGGAACTGGCGAAAGAGTGGAGTGTTTCTCTGGATCGGGACGGGTATTCCAACCGGTATGAGATTGACTGTGACGGGCTTTCTGTCATTCATCTCGGAAGTGATGAATACTGTATGATGCACTGGCTGTCGGTTCTTCTTGAGAACAGGGCATTTGATATGCCGTCTTCTCTGGCCGTTGAAGCGAAAAAATATATTACCCGCAATTTTCATGTCGACTACAATGCCTGTGACATCGTTATGGGATACCGCGCGGATGACAGTTATTTTTCTTTTGCACAGGATTTTCTGAACGGTACGATTTCATACAGTCAGCTTTCGGAGGCTATGAAGCTCGGAAAACTCGGAGAACAGTTTGTCCTTAAGAGCAGGAGGGTCTTTGAGAGAATCCGGTTTCTTGATTATGAATGCACCCAGGCCCAAGAATGGTATGCAAAGAAAATGCTGAGAGACAGAACAGCAAGGCGTGAGTATTTCAGTTCTGAAAAAATGAGCTGGAGAAAAGGGGAACTGTATATTGTTCAGATTCTTGATGAGGAGATTAAACCGGATGATCCACGCTTACGATAAAGTCTACCTGGAAAGAGCACGAGCCGTGCTAGGAAGCATGCTTGATTACGCAGTCAACATCCTCGGTTACGGGGCAGATCACTTTTTTGATCTGTTTATCGGCTCCGGAACGGCGAAACTTTTTGAAAACGGCGACTACACGGTAATCACCGGTGTTTCCGGCATTGAACTGGCTCTTAAAGTGTTAGAGGATTACGAAATCCCGGAAGAGCGAAGGAGTACGGGCTGCCAGGGAAAACGCAGCCCCGAATACTGGGCAGGCTGGGCACTGGCGTATTATCAGTGGGAGACATCCCTTTCTTTCCGGGACATCACCGGTTTCATATGCATAGGGAGAATCATCGGGATGTATTCCCCGTATCATGAGATGGATATCCGTCAGTTCTGTGATGCCATGGATGAAAAGTACAGGGCGGTTTTAGGTGACAGCAACTTGAAAAGAATCCGAATCCGCTGCGGCCTGAGCCAGAGTGAACTTGCCGCTCTGACGGAAGTACCGGTCCGGACGATTCAGCAGTACGAACAGAAACAGAAAAATATCAATGCAGCAAAAGCCGAGTCTCTGTTCCGCCTTTCGAGGGCCTTGTGCTGTGATCCGGAGGACCTTCTGGAAAAGACGGGATAATTGTAGCAGAAGGAGAAATTCGTTTCAAAGAAAAAGATATTCGCCGCAAGAGACTTTGCAGCGAATATCTTTTTTGATGTCGTTTTTTGTCTGGAGATAACGGGGTATTACTCACCCATTACCATGACCTGGATGGTACGGGTACGGCCTCTGGTCTGGTCCCAGTCGATGAAATGTACTCTGCCGTAGTCTCCAAGGTCTGCTTTTCCGTCTTCAATGACAACGGTAATGCTGCGGCCGATGATGGAGGAACGGAGATGGGCATCGGTGTTGTGGCAGCCGAAGATGTCCTCGCCTTCTGTTGCGGCGAAATCAATGGCCTTCTGACCGGGATGAAGGTACATGCCTTCGGTACGGCAGGTGGGAATCCACTCTTCGAAGCAGTTGACAAGGTCCTGCTGGAGGGTCTCTAGACCGGTCATGGACATATCAAAAGCGCACTCCTGGGTGATCACGGAGCAGGTGGTATGATGGGAATAAACCACAACGATACCTTCCTTAATGCCGGACTTTGCCACGATCTCCTTTACCTGGTCGGTAACATCGTGGAAAGATACTGCGCGGTGACGGGATTCAACTTTGAATTTTTCTCTGTATACCATAGTTTTCTCCTTAGAAAAGTTTTATGAGTCTTTTGAAACATGCTGCCGGTTCTCTCCCCAAAACTCCTGAAAAACGCAGTTTACCGGGGCGCACCCTCAGAACCGGCAGCACGTTTCCAGGGAGCAAAAGCGGATTGCTTTATGCAAAAAGATTGATAAGTAACTGTCTGATGATGTCAAAACGGGGACCGACGGTCCAGGTTTTGATATATTCCTCCTTTGTATGGAGGTTTGCGCCGCAGGGGCCGCAGCCGTCCAGGGTGCCTACATTGTGGTGGGCCACCCAGTTGCCGTCGCTCATGCCGCCGGTGGTGATCCATTCCACTTTGTTTCCGGTCTGTTCTCCGGCTTTTCCGAGCGCTGCAAAGAGGGCTTTGGAGTTTTCGTTCATATACATCGGAGGGCGGCTTGTGCCGAGGATCTCGACCTCGAGAGAGCAGCGCGGATCCACGGGATTCTTTACCATTTCATCGAAGAAGGCATTCACGCGGTCCACTTCACCGGGCTCCAGATACAGAAGGCGCACGGTCGCATCCGCATAGTCGGGGACCTGGCCGTTGTTTAAACCGCCGCCCATCTTCGCCACATTTAAGGTGGTGCCTTTTTCAAGATCCGTCAGTTCATAGATCTTCGGGATCCAGCGGGAAAGCTCTACGATGGCATTGGCGCCTTTTTCGAAATCCGCTCCGGAATGGGCTCCCACGCCGTGGGCGATGACATGATACTTTACGCCGCCTTTTCTTACGCCGACAAACTCATCGTTCGCACGGCCGGGCTCAAATACCAGGCAGTAGGTGGTGCGGTCCGCGAGAACTTCGAAGAATTCGCGGGAGTAGTTGGAGCCGGGCTCCTCATCCGTGTTCATGGCGGCCACAAACTTAAAGTCAAGGGTTCCTTCCGCCATCATCTCTTTGATGAGATAGTAAACAAGGAGAGAACCGCCCTTGCAGTCGATGCAGCCGGGCGCGTGTCCGATGCCGTCGGGATCGATCCGCCAGGTGAAGGTTCGGAGGTCCTCTGTGTCAAATACCGTATCGAGATGGGAGATGGTCAGGACATCGAACTTTTCTGACCCGGACAGGATGTCTTCCTCCTCCATATTGGAAACAAGGAGGACCGGGGCGTAATGACCGTCGGAATCCGCCATCTCGGCAGTTTCAGTATGAAGTCCGAGGGCATCAAAACGTTCCTGAAACCAGGCAACGATCTCACGGACACCGGATTCATTATACCGGCCGGTATCCATCGCCGTGATAGTCTTTAAGTCCTGTAAATAGGCTTCTAAATCAAACATAACTTCCTCTTTATAAATTTGCAATGAAGGCATTAATCTCGTCCATTCCGTCCAGAACGCCGATCTCCAGATCGGTCTCGATGCTTTCATAGGCGGGAAGGATGGCAATCTTTCCTTCTTCGATTGCCTGATCCCGGTTCAGGCCGCAGGTGTTGCAGGGCTCCAGAGCCAGAACATAGTCATGGGACTTCATGTTCTTCCATTCAAGGAAGTTGGGAAGGTTTTCCGTATCCCAGGCAATGTAGGCGCCGAGTTCGAGTTCGGGATTATAGATCACGCCGCAGGCTTTCTTTCCGAGATCTGTCTGGAAGAAGAGTTCTTCGCCTCTTCCGTCGACGGGAGCCATCATTTTAGAGAAATCGCCGGAAAGTTCATTCATGGGACTTCTCTGGCAGGCGGAGGTTGTCACGACAGAGTTTTCCGTGAGAAGCGGATATCCGAAATTCGTATGATAGAGAAGCATGAACGGCTCGTCACTGTCATCAAAGTTGGTGATGATGTCATGGATCTTTACGGATTTTGCGTTGAGCGTGGTGGTCAGGGTGCGGCGGATGGAAAGATGACGGGTATACATTTTGGTCATATGGACCTCGCCGGTGGCCCGGAGGATATACTCATCGCCGTCCCAGTAGGTCTCTGTGCCGAAGTTCTGCGCCGGAACATGGGAGATGCGTCCGTGGGTGGGGAAGTTTCCGCCCTTTACGGCGGTGCCGCCGACGTTATCGAGGCCGCAGGTCACCATCATGCCGGCCGGCCACTGCTCGGCAAATTCCGTGGCACCGGGATCGAAGGCAAGGGGAGAGGTCAGACCGTTCTGGGAATGGAAGGAAAGGTTGACTCCTTTATAGGAGAAATCATAGAGATCCATGCAGCGGTCGGGAACCACGGTGAAAGATAGACCGGCGGCGTTTTTGAACTCTGCGATCTTGATGCCTTCCGCACGGCCGCGGAGGATCTCTGATTCACGGATGCCTGCGATCTGGTCGATGTTTCCGAGTTTTTTTAATAAGTCTTTGTTCATTTAGTTTCACCTTCAAAGGGCGCGCTTTTGAGCGCGCCCTGATTCGCAGATTTCAATATAGATTTACTTGATTTCAACAACGTTGAAGCCCATCATGCGGCCGAACGCCTTGATTTCTTCAATATCCACGTCGTAAACCATTGCGGAGTGGTGGGTGCCGCCTGCGTAGGAGTACTCTTTGAGGAATTCCTTCACGGGTTTGCAGGGCTTTACCCATCCCTGAGTGGAGGTGCCGTAAGCGCCGTTTTCAAGACCTACGGGAAGAAGCTCCACTTCGGTGCAGATGAGGTTGTAGTTCTCATCCTTCATCACCTCTCCGTGAGGAGCGGTGGGAGCGAGGTTTACGATCACGGCCTTGCCGTCACGGTAGCAGTTGTACATGGCAACGGTGTCGCCGCAGGAGTTGTAGTTGAAGGGGCAGTCGGTTACGAGCGGCTTCCATGCAGCCAGGTTGGGGTTGGACTCACCCATGTGGCTCATGAGGATCAGGTTCTTCTCCCAGTCGGGGCAGAACATCTCGGTGAACATGGTGTTCGGATAAACGCTCATCAGAGAACCTACAAGGCCGGCGGTAAGAACATCGCCTTCTCCTGCATATCCCTTATAGTTCTGCATGATCTTGCAGCACTCAACGAAGGGCATCTTGGGAAGTCCGCAGATGTCAAGGGTCAGGAAGTTTACGGTGGCGGAGCCGATATTCTCAGCCTCCATCCACTTTCTTACAGCAAGACCGGAAAGGGTAGCTGCCTTGTAAGCTTCCTCATTGGCAACCTTTACGTTGTAGTTTGCTTTGTCGTAAGCGATCTCAGCTTCCACTTCTTCAGGAGTAACCTTGGCAACGTACTCTTTTACCACTTCGGGGGTCATGTACTTCACGGTGCAGCCGATGGAGGACTTGTACTCCTCATCGGATACAAGGAAGTCACCCATGTTGGTGAAGGAACCGCCGACAGAACCGACAGTCATGGTCTTATAGGCCTTGGCTGCTGCAGCGGCACGGCACATACCAACCACTTCGGAAACCACTTCTGAATGAAGCGCATGTCCGCAGCAGAGGTAGTAGGGCTTATTGTTTCTCTTCAGAAGGTTGCACATATCCTGAACACCGTGGATACCGTGGTTCGGAGAAATACGTCCTTCGTAGTTGGCTACAGAGAGAAGCTCATAGTCGGGAGTGGTATCGAATACGATGATGGGAGCCTTAAGAGTCAGAAGACTTGCGAGAGACTCCAGAGCGGGAGAGTAGGCAAGATGCTGGGTGATCACTGCGGTAACATCAGCATCGTTGAACTTCTTAGCGGCTCTCTCGAACTCGGGAGCGATACGGCATACTTCATCGGCTTCTACCACTTCGATGCCCTGGGATTCGAGCATCTTGATGAGCATGTTCATGTAGTCTACCATGTAGTCACGGTAGTGGGGGTTGGAATCGTCATACAGTTTGATGTAAAGCGGAAGGTATCCGACTTTAATCTTTTCCTTGGGTCTTGCAGCTTTTTTAGCCATGGTGTTCTCCTTTGATATAATGATAAAGGGCGGATGTGCCGGCTTGCGGCGAGTTCTTCGCGCCGCTTTTCAGGCGCGATGCTGTTTGAGCAGAGCAAACGGCACCATCCGCCAGAATGCTTATTTGAAAATCAGAATACGAACGGTTTTCCGTAGATATCCTTCATCGCGCCGTCAATGAGGTTATAGGCGTTATTGAACATGATATCCTCAACATCCTCTTTTCCGAGTCCGAGGGTCTGGCAGGCTCTCTTTAAGGCAAGAAGCTCCTCGTATGCGAAGAAGGTGATGTGCTCGGCTTCCTCTTTGGAAACCTCACGCATGTGGGAGTCACCGGATACATCGCCGTAGAGACCTTTTTCAACGAGGTTGATGTAGGTTCCGTTCTCTTCGATCCGGCGGGTTCTCATGCGGAGAATGGGCATATCGGTACCGAACATGGAATGCTTCGGGCCGGCGTGCTTAAGAAGCTCTGTAATGGCGTACTCGCAGCAGTTTGCGCAGAAATCGTACATCAGATCGGGGCACTGGTCAAGACGGGTGAAGGCATCTCCGATGTCTCCGCGGGTGTAGGCTCTTCCGATATGGGCTACGATGAAGCGGATGTTGGGCCAGGTCTCCTTGATATAGGCGATCTGTTCATAGTTCATGGGATCTTTCAGTCTTGTGCTTCTCGGAATATGGCACATCACGATGCCGCCCATCTCGTTCATCACCTCCAGCTGATGCGGCGGGAAGAAGTCGAGGATGCGGATCTCATCGTCCGGGATGTACTTGGGGGAGAAGCTTAAGTAGCACTTTAAGCCGAGGAAACCGCCGGCAACCACTTTTCTGCGGATGTCTTCGGCACTCTCGGTGGGATGGGAATAATAAAGTGCGGGATATCCGGACTTCACGGAAGACTCGGAAACGTAATGGTTGTTGGCTACGGAAGCTCCGCCGGAAGTGAACATGAGCGCTTTCACTTTCTTGCCGGGGAACATCAGCTCGTAGGTCTCCTCCAGATCCTCGATGGAGTTATCCGGAGCTACCATGGACGGCCATGAAACGGTGAAATGTCCGCCTTCCTTCTCCTTATTATAGTTGTCTTTGAGCTCCTTGAGCCATACGTGGGTGTGAACGTCGATTATGTTCTCGGGGAGCCAGTCCTTAAGCTCTGTGTCCCAGATGTACTTGTCATAATCGGTTACCTGAAATAATGCCATTTGAATACCTCTTTATAACATATGTTTTTATATATCTATCATTCCCTGTCCGGGGATTACAGACCGTAAATGGAGCCGAGCATGCGGGCGGTGCGCTTATACTCTTCAAAGAGGGAAGCGTATTTTGCAGCGCTTTCGGGATCCGGCATCAGAACGTGCTCGGTGACGGCAAGGCTCTTATATCCTTCGGAAAGGCTTCCGTACACGCCGCTGCCGGTTCCTGCGAGCACCGCGGCTCCGACACAGGCCAGATCAGCCACTTCCGGTACTCTGACCGGAAGCCCCGTGATATCGGCAACGATCTGACTCCATGCCGCACTCTTCGTAGCGCCGCCGGCAAGCTTCAGGCCTTCTTCGGGCGAAGGCTTTGCATTGAAGTACTCCATCATCCATTTGATCTGGAAAGCCACGCCCTCCATGATCGCCCGTGCGATATCATACCGGTCGTGAGAAAGGTCGAGACCGATGAAGGATCCTTTGGAGAAGGCTTTTCTGCCTTCGGTATATCCCGCGAAGGGGAAGAAGAAGAGACCGTCCTCCGCGGCTTTCCGCTTCGGAACCTCTTCGTTGATATCATTATAGGAAAGAAGTTTTCCCTCCTCGGCGAGAGCCACATTCTTCCGGAACCAGTCCAGGCATACGCCGCCCGAGGAAAGTGACCAGCAGGAACCCCAGAGACCGGGTACTGCGGAGACAGACTGGGCAATGCCGGATTCAAAATTGGATTTATCACTTAAGGCGGTGACGACCCAGCAGGTTCCCGATCCGATCAGGATGTCTCCGGAATGGGTGGCGCCGGCCCCGAGAGCAACGGCGTACTGATCATGAGCACCGGCGCAGAGCACGCAGTCAGTGCTGAGACCAAGCTCGGCAGCCGCCTCTTCTGTGAGATGACCGATCACATCGCCGGTATGAACGATCTTTGCGAGCTGATCCTCGGTGATCCCTGCAAAACGGAGAATGTCCGCATCGTAGGTGCCGGTCTGTACATTCCCGAGCTGATCGATTCCGGTATCGGAGAGATCTGTTGCCGCGATGCCGGTCATTTTATAGGAAACGTATCCGGGAACGGAAAGGAACATATATGTTTTTTGGAAGGTTTCCGGCTCATGATCTTTGAGCCAGCGGATATTCAGAGAAACAAGTCCTTTTCCGAGATTCCATCCGGTCTTCTGATACATGGAGGCTTTGTCCCCGACTTCTTCGAGATAGGCTTCCATTTCTTTATCACAGCGATGGTCATTCCAGACGACAGCATTCTTTAAGGGCTTCATTTCCCTGTCCACAGGGACAAAGGTACCGCCCTGAAGCGAGAGAGAAATGCCGGCGACCTTTTTTCCCGCATCGGGACCGGCTGCCGCAACGACTTCGTTGACCGTTTTTACGATGGCGTTCCACCAGTCATCCGCTCTCTGCTCTGACCATCCGACGTTCGGAGTGATCAGATCATAGCCCTGGTAGGCACTGGAAATCAGCTTTCCTTCCGATGAGAAGAGAAGCGACTTTGTGCCGGTCGTGCCGACATCTATTCCAAGTAAATATTCAGCCATAAATATGCTCCTTATGAAGAATTGAACGAACGGGCACAATAAGACCCATACACGCTGAAATTGTAGCAAATGAGAAGACAATAATCAATGAAAAACACAACTATAAAACAAAATCATAAGTTTCATCATTTGAGCAGTCAGTTGATTTTTGTCCTTTTGAATCGCGCATAGTTGGAAGGGGACATTCCGGTAGACTTTTCAAAGGTATTCGTGAAATACTGCGGAGAGGAAAAACCGAGCATTTCCGAAATCTCACTGACGGAATAATCCGTCTCAATGAGCAGCTGCCTGGCCTTCAGGTGTTTTTCCATGTTGATGGCTTTGTTAAGTCCCATTCCGGTATGCTGTTTATATAAGGTGGAAAGTCTGGAACGGGAATAGCCGAAATGCAGGGCGATATCCTCTACGGAAAGGCGCTCCGAAAGGTGTTCCCTGATATAGGAATTGATATTGTCGATAAAGTAGTTTTTCTCGGCCACGGAGCTGGCATATTCATCGTGTGTCCGGATGGTGCGCCTTTCCGGATTTTCATGCTCGCTTCGAAGCATCAGCACGAGAAGCTGCTCCAGCGAGCACAGAATGAGCTGCTCGCTTCCGAGGGGAAGCTCCTCATTCGGGATCAGCGTCAGGGTGCGCACTTTGTTGCCGGTATTGATATATCCCTTTGAAAGTTCTGTAAGCATTGCCCTGTATACCGCCAGTTCCGTTTCGGAGAGCCGGATCACATGTTCACTGATATTCGAAAGGTCACCATGCGTGGCAAAAGCAATAAAGAAACAATGGGTGGCGTTGCTCTCTGTGACAGAGGTATGGAATACTCCCGGCGGAATGAGCATGCAGCAGCCGGCATCCATATCAATCCATTCATCCCGAAGCCGCATGACCATATGGCCGTCGACGCAGAACATAAGCTCGTAGGCGCCGTTATGGTTATGGAAAACATTGCGATGCAGGCCGTCCACCAGGTCCACGGCCACGATCTCGTCGATATTCACGATTTTTTCTTTAATATGGATCCCCTGCGGTTTTTTATCGGACATATCAGATCCTCCTTTCCCGGATTATAGCAAAAAAACTGCCGATATAAAATATTCAATCTCCGGATCAGAAATGAGATTCGTCGAAGTGCCAGAAACACGTTCTTTACTTTTGTTGATAATGCACAACACGGTTTTTGCAAAAGATTAAACTTACAAATTTGTTTTATAGTTGCATTTTTTGATTGACATATCATAGAGGATGAAGTAAATTAAGTGCGTATGCAGGGCAATTCTGCTTTTTTCGGGTGGAATGTCCTGACATGGCATTTTTGAAAGGAGAAAAAAATGAAAAAAGTATTAGCAATGTTCCTTGCAGCTGCTATGGTACTTTCTCTCGCAGCTTGCGGCGCAGCAGAGCCCGCAGCTACAGAGGCAGCAGCACCTGCAGAGACACAGGCAGCAGCTCCGGCAGCAACCGAGGCAGCTCCCGCAGCAACCGAGGCTCCTGCAACTGAAGCAGCCCCCGCAGCAGAAGAGAAAGAGAACGTTACCATCGATGCTTACATCATCGCAACCGAGTGGGGCGATGCATTCGATGAGATGGAATCCGGCTTCGAAGCTGAGTATCCCTGGATCAACATCGAGGGTATCAGCCGTGGCGGCGGAAACTCCTCCGAGTATCTGACAGCAGCCGTTGCTTCCAACACTCTTCCCGACCTCATCCCCGTTGATAACAACGCATTCAACGCTACTCTTTGCGATGACGGCCTGATCGAAGACTTCAAGAAGTTCGAGTGCTCAAAGCAGATCCCCCAGGCTTACCAGGATGCTATGACCTACAACGGCACCCTTCTTGGTGAGACCTACGGCGCAGCTTTCTCCTGCATGTTCTACAACATGGCTTACCTCAACGAGGCTGGCTGGGACAAGATCCCCGAGAACTTCCAGGAACTCGTAGCATGCCTTAAGGACATCTCTGAGAAGACTGACTGCAAGCAGCCCCTTACTGTAGCAGCTGGAAAGACCACCACAAGCTGGATGCTCTTCGAGCTTCTTATCGCTAACGCATGCGGTGAAGAGCTTGGCCAGGGCGTTTACGAAGAAGCTTTCAAGAACGGTACCTTCGAGTTCAACGCATATCCTGAAATCGTTGAGAAGTTCAACCAGATTCAGCCCTACTTCCTTACCGGTACTTCCGCAGCAAACGAAGATGACGTAACCACCATCATGACCGATGGCCAGGCTGCTATCTGCATCGCTGGTAACTGGAACGGTAATGCTATCCTTGACGGTATCGCCGAGTTCGCCGGTGATCCCGCTCTTGCAGTTGCAGGTCTTCCCTGCTTCAACGACGAAGGCGAGACCAGATGGATCTCCGCTACCGCTGAGACCGCTATGGGCGTAACTGCAGATCCCAACAGATCTGAAGCTGAAGAAGAGGCTATTGATCTCTTTGTTAACTACTTCTGGAACCACTACGGAATCATCCAGAACGTAGCTGGTAACGTACCGGTTATCCCGATGGACGACGCTGTTCTTAAAGAGCAGATGCAGCCCCTCGTATCTGAGATGGGTGCTTCACCGTTCGTATCCATGGGCTTCAACCTCTGGACCGACGAGTTCAAGGATGCGGCTAACCGTGACATCCAGGATGCTATTGCAGGCCTTAAGCCCATGCAGGAAGCAGTTGATGCTATGACTGAGCTTGTTAAGACAAGCTACAAGAACAAATAATCAGAACGAAACCTGATTAAGTAGCAGAATAAAGGCCCCAATGGTCTTGATCATTGGGGCCGTTTTCACACTAAGACATAGAGTAGGTGTTTTCTATGAAATCAAACAACACAAAGCATCTTTCTCAGAGAGAAAAACAGCGTTTTATCACTGGTCTGCTTTTCATTCTTCCCTCGGCGGTACTTGTGGCCGTCTTCGTTCTGATTCCGTGTTTTGATGTAATCTATTACAGCTTTACTGACTGGAACGGTGTGGCAACCTCACCGAAGAATTTCGTCGGTCTTCAAAACTATGCTACCCTGGCAAAAGGTGTGGGTGATTTCGGTACCATGATGATCGCCACACTTGTGTTTGCCCTGGGCATGACCATCCTGACCATCGTGATCTCCTTTGCCGCAGCACTGGTGCTTGACAAAAAAGGCAAAGGCAGAGTTTCCCGTGGTTTTCTTCGTTCAGCCTGGTTTTTCCCGACTCTTCTTTCCGGTACCGTTGTCGGTGTGCTCTGGCGCATCATGTATAACTACAACAACGGTATGATCAATAAGGTCATTGTAAAATTCGGCGGAGAACCGGTCAACTGGCTGGAAACAGTCGGACTTACCAACTTTGCAATCATTGCCGCAGCCACTTGGGCAAGACTCGGTATCTGCGTCGTTATCTTTATGGCAGGTCTTCAGGGAATCTCGCAGGATCTCTATGAAGCCGCTTCCATTGACGGTGCTACCGAAAGACAGCAGCGGAAGTTTATCACCATTCCTCTTATGGCACCGTCCATTACCATTAATATGCTTACAACGTCAATCGCCGCTTATAAGTCTTATGAGCTGCCCTACCTGATTTCCCAGGGACGTCCCGGAACCACGACGCTTCTTCTGTCTCAGAGAATCACGTTCTATGCGTTCTCGACCATGGAATACGGACGAAGCTCTGCATTAGCGGTATGCCTGATTGCGATTATCACTGTTTTCTCCCTGATACAGCTTGCGGTAATGAGTAAGAAGGAGGATATCACCTGATGAAAAAACGTGAAGGACTTAAAAAATTCATTGAGGAATTCATTCTCGTAGTCAGCACGATCCTCATTCTTGTTCCGATTTATTACTTTGTGATCGGCGCGTTTAAGCCGCGTAAAATGATCCTTCAGAAGCCGCTTCTTCTGAATGCGGAAATGTTTACGACAGCCAACTTCCCGAAGGCTATTAAAGCAATCCGCTACTGGCCGGCTCTGAAGAATACGGCGATCATTACGCTGGTTGCCCTGGGAATGCTGATCGTAGTATCCTCCCTTGCAGGTTTTGCAATTGCAAGAATTAAGAACAAATTCTTCCAGACCTATTATTCTGTCCTGGTAACCTGCATGGTAGTTCCCTTTGTTGCCTGTGTTATCCCGCTGGTTGTTCTGATCAAGAGCCTCGGACTGCACGGAAAGCTTCTGGGACCGATCCTGATCCAGGCCGGATGGAATATCCCGTTTGCCACGTTCCTCTTTACCGGATTCATGAAGGGAATCCCGGGAGATCTGGAGGATGCCGCGTATATCGACGGCTGCTCCACCTTCGGTGTGTACTGGAGAATCTTCCTGCCGCTGCTGGCTCCTGTTATTGCGAGCTGCTGCATCGTTTCCGGTGTAGGTATCTGGAACGACTATCTGGTATGTAACACCAACCTGAGCGTAACGGCTACGCCGACCCTGATGGTAGGTATTTACCAGTTCTTCAGTGAGAAGGTAAATGAGTACGGATACGCCTTTGCCGGAGCGCTTCTCACGAGTGCCCCCATGGTTGTTCTCTTCCTGTGCTTACAGAAGTACTTCATCAAGGGAATTACCGCCGGTTCGGTAAAGGGCTGATCGCTGGTGCTTTTCAAAAAAAGAAATTCAAAAAGCCTTTGCCGTGCGGCAGAGGCTTTTTTCTGTGAATTGACAGAGAAAACCCGGGAAAGACCGGGAAAGGAGGAATGTATGGAGTATACGGTTTCTGAGAAAATACAGAATGCGTTTGATACAATCATGAGCCTTCCGGAGACGGAAAAGGCCCTTTTGTTTCTTGAGGAGGACCATGCCTTCTCCATGGCAGAGCACAAGGAATTCATTGCCTGTGAATCCCCAACCTTCGAGGAGAAGGAACGGGCGGCGCTGTATGCTGAGAAGCTTTCGGAGTACGGAGTCTCTGACGTGAAAACGGATGCTCACGGAAATGTCTACGGGGTGAGGAAGGGGACGGGAAACGGCCCTGTGATCCTCTGTGAAGCCCACATGGATACGGTATTCCCGAAGGGAAGCGTAAAGGAGATCATTGACCGGGATGGGGTGATCTACGCGCCCGGTGCCACAGATGATACCCGGGGACTGACAGCAATCCTTGCCGTACTCCGCGCCATGAAGGAATGCGGCATTCAGACAGAAGGCGATATCATCTTTGCGGGCATGACGAGAGAAGAGGGAATGGGATCCCTTGGCGGCATGCATGATTTCCTCGCGGACGGTCATCCGGTGGATGCCTCTGTCAGCGTGGACGGCGCCGATACCGAGAGCATTACCTGCGAAGCGACCGGTTTCCGAACCTATGAAGTGACCTTCCACGGGATCGGAGGGCATGCCTATGTTGATTTCGGAGATATGGCCAACCCGCTTCACGCCGCGGCAAGGGCAGTTGCGAAGATTGCTGATTTCACGGTGCCAAAAGAACCGAAGACCACCTTCTGCGTGTCCAATTTCCATGCCGGCAACAAATCCGGCGCTCACGCCATCGTTCCGGAAGCCTCGATCATGTTCAATATCCGTTCCAATGATCAGGCGGAGCTTGACCGTCTGACAAAGCGCTCGTTTGATGCCATCGAAGAAGCCTGCCGTGAAGAAACGGAAAAGTGGGGGAAAGACACGATCACCTGGGATTCCGTCCAGTATGTGGAAGTGCCCGCCGGAGTGGAGGACCACCATCTGCCGATCGTTGAAGCAGCGGTTTGTGCCGCAAGGTATTTTACCCGGGAAGACCGGAAAGAATATGTGCATATCCCGAGGGGAGGCTGCGTGAATGGAAATATGGCAATCGGAAAGGGTATCCCTGCTGTGACGATCGGCGGCGGTCCGAAGAACGGAAAAGTCCACAGCCTGGAGGAGTATTTCCCGTATGAAGAGGCTTATCG
>JAZUHZ010000273.1:0-1872 GCA_045642005.1 Candidatus Avilachnospira sp. | reverse complement strand
CCGTGAAACATCGGAGATGTTTCACGGAGTTTATGGTGGGAGACGTTTCACGGAGTTTATGAGAAAGGGGAACCGTATGGATCAGATACCTTCCGAATACTATCATTACAGGGAACTGTCTTTCCGGCAGAGGCTTACGGGCCACCTCCGGACCGTCCATATCCACCGGAAAAATGTACGGGAGGGGTGTTTTCAGATCGGGCTCTACTGGCAGGGGCTCACCCACGATCTGTCCAAATATTCTCCCCGGGAGTTCATCCGAAGTGTGAAATACTATGACGGACACCGTTCTCCGAATGCCATTGACCGCCGCTTTAACGGTTCTTCCAGCGCCTGGCTCCACCACAAAGGGCGGAACCGCCACCATTTTGAATACTGGATCGACATCATGGGAGATCCGGTAAACGGCGCCTTCGGCTGCAAGATGCCCATGAAATATGTGGCGGAGATGGTCTGCGACCGCAGAGCCGCCTGCATTGCCTACCATGGCAGGGACTATCAGCCCGGCGATGCCTACGCCTATTATGAACGGACAAAGGATTTTATTATCATCCATCCCGACACCCGGGCCGTTCTCGAAAAAGCGCTCCTTCTCATGAAAGACGAGGGCGAGGAAGCCTGTTTCACATTTTTGCGGAAATGTCTCTCCATCACAAAAGGCACCGGCTATGAAGCCGGTACCTTCTGAAAATCATCTTCCTGCATCCTGACGCGCCTTGCTGACGAATCTTGTCGTTTCCGGCTGCCAGTATAAACTTACGGTCCCGATGGGGCCGTTTCTTTGTTTGGCGATGATCACTTCCGCCTCGCCCTTTTTCTCGGAATCCTGATTATAATAATCGTCACGATAAAGGAACATCACCAGATCGGCATCCTGCTCGATGGCTCCCGAATCCCGGAGATCCGACAGCATGGGACGTTTGTCCGGCCGCCCTTCGCACGCACGGGAAAGCTGCGAAAGCGCGATCACCGGGCACTCCATCTCACGGGCCAATGCCTTCAGCGCACGGGAAATGTCCGAGACCTCCTGCTGGCGGTTGTCCGAGTGACGCCCGCTGGCACTCATCAGCTGCAGATAGTCGATCAGGATGAGATCCAGTCCTTTTTCCAGCTTCAGTTTCCGGCAGCGGGACCGCATCTCCGGCACGGAGATACCCGGCGTATCATCGATCACGATATTGCTCCCGCCGACCCTGGCTGTGGTTTCCAGAAGCACGGACCAGTCATTATCGGAAAGATTTCCGCTTCGAAGGTTCTGCGCATCAATCCCCGAATCCATGGAAAACAGACGGTTCACCAGCTGCTCCTTGCTCATCTCGAGAGAGAAGAAAAGGCAGGGCTGGTTTTTCTTAATGGCCACATTCTGAAGGATATTGAGGACAAAGGCAGTCTTTCCCATGGAAGGACGCGCTGCGATCAGCACGAAATCCGAAGGCTGAAAGCCGGTGGTCATATTGTCAAGGTCGATAAATCCGGACGGAATTCCGGTAATGTGATCCTTCTGCTGGGAAGCCTTTTCAATCCTGTGATACACATCAACCGCCACATCCTCGATCAGGGCATATTCATGATTGACGCCCGTCTTCAGGAGATTAAAGATCTTCGCTTCCGTATCCGCCAGGATCACCTTCGAATCGTCCGTATCCTCGTAACACTGCTTTGAGATCTCGCCGCAGGCTTTGATCAGTGCCCGCTGCGTTGCCTTGTTCTTTACGATCTCCGCATAGGACCGGATATTAACCGAGGAAGGTTCCGTGTCATAAATATCCCGCATGAAATCCACGGACTGCATCTCTAACGGAGCGCCGTCTTTGGCCAGTTGTTCCTGCACGGTCACCAGGTCCACGACCTGGTCTGCCGAAAGGCTGGCCG
>JAZUHZ010000272.1:0-21277 GCA_045642005.1 Candidatus Avilachnospira sp. | reverse complement strand
AATAGCAAAGAAACCTGTCGTAGTGACCGGGAAAGATGGAAAAGACGAGATTGTGATCCGACAGATCTGTGAATTCGGTCTCAGTTTCGATCACCGGATCATTGACGGTGCCAGGGCTGCAGAGTTCCTAAAGAGTCTCAGAGAATATCTGGAGTATCCTGCATTACTTATCTGACTTTTGTGAGGTGAAAATTCACCCTTTCCGTTGCGTTTACTCTGACTATCGTACAATTTACTTTGAATAACGAGGAATTCCGGGAGAAAATTTTCATGGCAACCAAGCCGCCTTATCCACCCGTGCCAACTTTAATCGAACGGTTTGCAGGGCGGATTCGCAGAGGGCTATGGTTCTAAGAAACCCGGAATTTGAGGCGTTCAACCTCAAAAAAGGAACTTTGGTCAATTGTTTTCTGTATTTTAATTTTCCGGAAAGATGATAACACAGGAACGCCTTGACCGCAACAGGCCGTCATCGGCTTCTGATTATACGCAGGAAGGCCATTCCACTTACGCTGCCGCAGGGGGAAGGGGGCTTCCTGGGGACACTCCAGACCCCGGCCTCCAACAGAAAAACCAGCGGCGGCACTGCGAAGCCGTGAAACCTCCTTTCAACTTAAGTGGAACGAAAGTTGCATTTGGAATTTGACCACAAAGGAATACATAAAAGAAAAAGTTTGCATTAAAAGAGAGCATGGTGTACAATGCAACCTGAAAGGAAGGTAGTTTTATGATTCATACAACTTTTTCAGAAATACAGCGATATGCTTCACTCAATACCTTTTTCGGAAAGGCCTTTGAGGCGCTTTCGGAACTCAAGAAAGAGGAGTTTGTAAAGGGTCGCCATGAGGTGGACGGAGACAATATTTACATCAATGCCATTGAATATGACACAAAGCCGGAAGAGGAGTGCATCTTTGAGGCACACAGAAAGTATATTGATGTGATGCTTCTTCTGGAGGGAGAGGAGCAGATCGGGTATACCCCGCTCAGAAACTGTAAGACTGTCACGATGGAATATAACGAAAAGGATGAGTGCTGCCTTGCCAGGCTGGAACCGGAGATGATGAAGGTCCACATGCTGCCCGGCGACGTCTGCATTCTGTTCCCGGAGGATGCCCATGCACCTTCCGTGCAGTGTGAGGAAGTTTCTCATGTGAAGAAACTCATTGCGAAGGTGATCCTCTAAACTGTCATTTAAGGACATGATCCGGAGAAAAATGTCATGTTGAACAGTTGAAATAATCCGGACATCGGATATGATAAAGAAAATAGGAATACTCTGTAAAGATAAAGGAGATACATGGAAAATAACGTATTAGTAAAAGGAATAAAGCCTGCGCTGGTGTCCTGCGTGGACGAAGAGGGCAAGGTATATGAGGACAGCATGAGAAAGCTCATGGACTGGAACTTCAGGGCCGGCGTGAACGGTTTCTACATCTGCGGCGGCACCGGAGAAGGACCGGTCCTTCAGAAGGAGACGCGGAAGGAAATTGCGGAAATCGCTGTTGATTTTGCAAAGGACAAGGATTGCATGATCATTGATCATGTCGGAGCCATTGATCTGACGACCGCCAAGGAACTGGCCCGTCATGCGGCAGACTGCGGATGCGATGCCATTTCCTCCGTACCCCCGTTTTTCTTCCGCTATGATGAGCAGGGAATCTGCGACTACTACAAGGCTCTTGCGGATGCTTCCGGACTTCCTGTTCTGATGTATGCATCACCGCTGGCAGGAATCGCGATCACGCCGGCTATGGTGGACCGTTTTATGTCAGAGATCCCGAACCTGATCGGCCTCAAGTGGACCAACCCCGACTACTACACCATGAGCCACATCAAGCAGCTCCGCGGCGGCAACATCAACGTGATCAACGGACCTGATGAGACCCTTCTCTGCGGCCTGACGATGGGCGCTGACGGCGGTATCGGCGGAACCTATAATGTGATGCCCAACCTGTTCCGTAAGATCTATGATTATTTCCAGGCAGGGGAATTTGCAAAGGCCCGTGAGGTGCAGTTTAAGGCCAATAAGATGATCGACCTGCTTCTCTCCTTCGGTGGAGGGTGCCTTGCGCCGGTTAAAGCGGTACTTACTGAAATCGGATATGAGTGCGGTTATCAGGTGTATCCACAGAAGAGACTCAGCGAAGAAGAACTGGCATGCCTGAAAAAGGGACTTAAGGAATTGCATTATGAAGAAGAGTACCTGGATACTCTTTAAATAGAAAGGAAGGTATAAAATGGATTACAAGAAACTTTTTGATATGACCGGCAAGGTATGTATTGTCACCGGTGGTTACGGATATCTCGGCGGTGCAAGCTGTAAGGCTATGATGGATTTCGGGGCTACTGTTGTGGCAGCCATCCGGAAAGCCGATGAGAGATGGGCTTCTGATGAAGCAGAAGGCAGAGAGCATAAGGCAACGGCATATATTGAGTGTGATGTCTCCAGCACGGAGTCCGTAAAAGCCTGCTTCAAAGAGGTGTTCGACCGTTACGGAAGAATCGATGTTCTTATCAACTGTGCCAATGCCGGCGCAGGGTTCGGGAAAGAGAGCCAGCTTGAGTACATGCCGGATGATGTTTTTGACAAAGGAATTCAGGGCGGCATCAATCAGTATTTCAGATGCACCAGAGAAGTGGTTCCGTATATGAAGAAAAACGGAGGTTCCATTATTAACTTCTGCTCCATGTACGGTATTGTCGCACCGGATCTTCGTATCTATGGTGACAATCCTCAGAAACAGCCGGCGAACTACGGATGCACCAAGGGTGCGGTCCTTCAGCTGACCCGGTATGCGGCCTCCTCTCTCAGCGAGTATAACATCCGTGTCAATGCCGTAACACCCGGTGCTTTCCCGAGGCCTTCGAATCAGACAGACCCGGCATTCAATGCACAGCTGGCCAACAAAGCCATGATGGGACGTTTCGGTAAGGACTATGAACTTGGCGGCGCCATTGTTCTGCTTGCTTCCGATGCCTCCTCCTTTATGACGGGAACCAACATCGTGGTTGACGGCGGATGGACTGCGTGGTAAAAAATAAGTAATCAAAGCCTGCCGGTACGAAGAAATCATCGGGTACCGGCAGGCTTTCTTGGATTTCCGGAGGATAAGTATGGTATTGCCAAGATGTGAACACCCGAAGCCGCAGTTTGCAAGGGATTCCTGGATGAACCTGAACGGTCTCTGGGAATTTGAAATCGACCATGGGCAGAGCGGGGAAGACCGCGGGTATGGAGATCCGGATCATCATCTTTCCGGTTCCATTACGGTACCTTTCTGTCCGGAGTCGGCTCTTTCCGGTGTTGGGTATAAGGATTTTATCGCTTCCTGCTGGTACCGGAGATCGGTGACACTATCAGAAACGCAGGTAAGCGGCCGCACGTTCCTTCATTTCGGTGCAGTAGATTATGCATGCACTGTGTATGTCAACGGGCAGAAGGCGGGCACCCATAAAGGCGGGTATGTATCGTTTTCTTTTGAGATCACGTCTTTGATCCGGTCAGGAGAAAATGTGATCACCGTATGGGCGAAGGATGACAACCGCAATCCCATGATTCCCAGGGGAAAACAAAGCGAGCTCTACTATTCCCATCAGTGCGACTATACCCGCACAACAGGAATCTGGCAGACGGTCTGGCTGGAATTTACGCCGCCTGTATATCTCAGGAAAATCCGGATGGAGACGGACTGTGATGCTCCGGCACTTATTCTGAAAGGAGAGGGTGTCGGCGCTGCGGATTTCCGGGTTGTGGTGACATATGAAGGAGATCCCGTGGGAACGCTCCAAAGTTACGAGCCCGGGGGCTGTTTTACCGTTACCGTACCGCTTTCCGAAAAGCACCTGTGGGAACCCGGACATGGGCGTCTCTATGATGTGGAACTGACTTATGGGTGTGATACGGTAAAAACGTATTTCGGACTCCGCTCGATCCGGCTGACACCGAAAGCATTTTATCTCAATGAAAAGCCTGTATTCCAGCGCCTCGTTCTGGACCAGGGATTTTATCCCGACGGGGTCTATACGGCTCCCTCTGATGAGGAGCTTCATGCAGATGTTCTTCGGAGCATGGCGCTCGGGTTCAACGGAGCCCGCCTTCATGAGAAGATTTTTGAGGAGCGGTTTCTGTATCACGCGGACCGGGAAGGGTATCTTGTATGGGGAGAGTTTCCGAACTGGGGACTTGACCACACAAAGCCGGAGAGCATTTTCGGCATCCTGCCGGAATGGCTCGGGGAAATTGCCCGCGACTATAACCATCCGTCCATCATCGGCTGGTGTCCCTTCAATGAAACCTGGGATGTGCACGGATGTCCGCAGAATGATGATGTGATCCATACGGTTTATCTGGCAACGAAAGCTGCCGACCCCATCCGGCCGTGTATTGATACATCCGGTAATTTCCATATTGAAACGGATATTTTTGATGTACATGACTATGAGCAGGATCCGGTTGTTTTCCGGAAGCATTATGATGAACTTCCGGAAAAAGGAGAACTGTACAGCCGTCTGGATGACGGACAGGTTACAGGTCTTGGTGTCTGTGAAGGAAGACAGGAGTATCACGGAGAGCCTGTGATGATGTCGGAATTCGGCGGGATCAAGTGGACAGAAGAGATGGATACAGAAAACAGCGTAACCGAAAGCTGGGGTTACGGAAAGAATGTAGCGGATGTCCGGGAGTTAAAAGCGAGGTTTCAGGGACTCTGCGATGCCCTTCTTGATAATCCCCGGATGCTGGGGTTCTGCTATACGCAGCTCACAGACGTAGAACAGGAAAAGAACGGGCTGTACACATATGACAGAAAAGCGAAGTTTGATCCTGACTGGGTGAGATCGGTCGTATCCAGAGAAGCCGCTATGGAGCGAAAGGATAAAGAATAAATGAAAACAGTTTCAATTAAAGACCTTGATATATCAGTATTGTCTCTCGGGACAGTGCAGCTCGGATGTGATTACGGTATCAATAATAAAGACGGAAAGCCTTCTATGGAGCAGTCCTTCGGGATTCTTGACGCGGCTCTTAAGACCGGTGTCAATACGCTCGATACGGCAGCAGGATACGGGGATTCGGAAGTCGTCATCGGAAACTGGCTCAAAACCGTTCCGGAAGAGAAACGCCCGTTCATCTGTACGAAGGCAAAACACCTTGACCACAGTTCTCTCGAAGCGCTCCGCGCTTCCTTACAGGCGACGGTGGAAGAGTCAAAGAGGAGACTAGGACTCGAAAGGCTTCCGCTTCTTATGCTTCATTCCTGTGACGAATATATGTGCGACATTGAGAACATGAAGACCTGCTTCCGGGAACTCAAAGAAAACGGGGATATCCTGTATTCCGGCATTTCCGCGTATGCGCATCATGACTATAAGGCCATTGCCGAATCCGGGTTTGATGCCACCCAGATTCCGTTAAATATCTTTGACTGGCGTCAGATCGATAACGGGGGACTGAAGGCCCTTGAGGATTCCGGCATGATCGTTTTCGTAAGAAGCGTGTACCTGCAGGGACTTGTGTTCCAGAAACCCGAACAGCTTGATCCGAGAATGGAGTTTGCAAAGGACACTCTTGTGAAGTTCCGTACGCTCTGCGAAAAGTACGGAATGAGCCCGGCCGAGCTTTCTCTGTCATTTGTTCTCTCTCTTCCCGGAGTGACAAGTCTTGTACTCGGGGCCGAGAAAGTGGAACAGGTTAAGGAGAATGCGGCAACTTTTGAGAGCATCCGTCTTCTTTCGGAAGAACAGCTCAACGAGATTCATGAGAATTTCAGGGATACGGAGTTCCGTCTTCTGACACCTTCAGAATGGTTTAATGCACAGAAAGATTCTGTACCGGTTCGGAAATGAAAGAAAAAAGAAACATCAGGAAGTATTATCTGAGATATATACTGTACTATTGTGCCTATGTACTGATTACCGGCGGGATAGTACAGTCTTTTATGATGGAGAGCGGAATCACGGCTAATCAGGTGGCCATCTACACCTCCATCATTCAGCTGGTGCAGGCTGCAGCGATGCTGGGACTCGCCCCGATGGTGGAACGTTCAAAAAACATCATCCGGATGAATGCCTATGCGCAGTATGGACTGGTGCCGCTTTTTATTGCGATGTTTGCGCTTTCTCTGTATCAGGGAATGGACCCGGGCGTAAAATACGCCATCATGATCGGGGCGAGCATTATCGGATATGTGGCTCTTGCCATCATCGGGATCATTGAGTATAAGCTTCCGTATCTTCTGATGGATATCGAACATTACGGAGAGGTGGTCTCCATAGCGGGGCTCTGTATCGGGCTTTCCAATCTGGCCGTTTCATCCCTCTTTTCCTTTCTGATCGAACGGTTTGACTATTTCCATGTGGTTCTTGTTTTTGTTCTCTGCGGACTTTTCTTTCTGGTGGCTTCCGTTTTTGTGGGGCTTTCCTATGAAGATATCTCGGGAGAACCCGGAATCAGTCAGTTCGCCGGAAAAGAAGCGGAGGAACCGGCAGAAAAAAAGAAGATCAATCTGTTCCGGTATCCGCCGTTTCAGAAGCTTTTTGTGCCGAATCTCCTGCGCGGGTATGCGTCCGGTACCTTTGCAATTCTGACTACGGTTGGGTATTATTACGGGATCATCAATGCGAAAAGCGCCAGCTGGATGGTCATTGTAAGCAACATTGTGATCATGGGCGGCTGTGTGCTGTATGCCCGGCTTTCCAGGCTGAAGAAAGACGGAATCCTGATACTGATTTCTTCTGCAGCCATGCTTCTTCTGATGCCGGCTATGCTCATCGGCAAAAATACGGCCGTATTTATTCTCTTTTACGCGGTCGGGATTCTGTTTAAGAACATCATCGACTATGCCTGCCCGGTCGCCATTACCCACATTATTGACTATGATATTGTCGGGCAGTTTTCCTCCTGGCGGATCGCCCTCTATATGCTCGGAGCGGCCATCGCAGGGGTGGTGCTGATGCCGATGCTCGACCGCTTTGGCGGCAGCGTGACCATGATCATAAACGGTGTGGCTTTTGTGATCATGGGTGTGGGATACTGGCTGTGTGCCCGCGAAAAATCTTAAACCGGAGGAGTTCTTATGAGATACGCGATTCTGGGAGCAGGCTATATCGCCCCGATCAATGCTGCCGCGCTCATGAAATGTGAAGATGCGGAAATTGCCCTGATTGCCAACCGGACCCGGGAAAAAGCGCTGGCAGTGAGGAGTCAGCTCGGGCTTTCCTGTCCGGTCTATACGGATTATAAAGAGGCGCTTGATCAGGAAAAACCGGATGCGGCCGTGATCTGCGTGTTCAATGATCAGCACCGGGAGTATTTCCTGGAATGCGCAAAGCGGGGAATCCATATCCTCTGTGAAAAGCCGCTTGCCAATACCTATGCGGACTGTCTTTTTATGGAGGAGACAGCAAAACGGTACGGCATCCGTGTGTCCGTCCTCCAGACCCAGCGCTACGGAGCTGTGCTCACCACGGCAGCGGATTACATTGACCGGAATCTTTCCGTGCTCGGAAAGCTCTGTACCGTGGTGGACAATATGTCCTGTCATTATTTCTGGGACGGAAGAAGTCCGTGGCATCTGGATAATGTCCGCTCCGGCGGCGGAATCGTTTTAAACTACGGCGTCCATCAGCTGGACCGTGTTCACTACATGCTTACGGTAGGTTCCGGAGAAGCAGAGACTGTGGAGTTTACCGGCAGGGCCATCATGGCAAAGCCGGGCGTTGAAACCTGCTCGTCCTATTCCATGTTTGGCGTGACATGTAACGGCATTCCGTATACGGTAAGCTGTGCCGGGTACTGCGGACCCGGAATGAACGAAATGATCCTCAATTTCCAGAACGGGACCGTGAAGGCGGTGCTTTCCGGAAACGGGATCGAGGAACGAGGAGTCTATGTGTCCCCGGCAGTGGAAAACGGGGGAACCCGGTTTGAAAAGATCCCGCTTCTCTGTGAGGACGGAGAGGGCGCTCATGAAATGTATGTGCGGGAGATGAAGGAAGCAGACCGGTATCTTAAAGGGCTCGTTCCGGAACCGCCGGTACCGATGAAGTGGGCCGCGGAGATGGTAAGACTTTGTGAGGAGATTTTGTGATGACACAGAAAAACGGAGAATATACCAGATACGACCGGGAAGCTGCGAAAATCCTTGATGATTTTCTGCCCCGGAAGATTTTTGATGCACACTGCCACCCGGACGATTTTACAAAATACCTTGCGGATACTGAACCGCTGTTCGGAAAAAGAGAGCGTACTGTCAATATGATTCCCATGCCAACCTCCGGCATGGCAGATTCCGTCACGGGAAAAGCCACTCCGGAACTTCATGCATCTACGGAAAATATCCGGAAAGAACTCCTTCTGCATCCGGAAATCTGCGCGGAGATCATGGTGGCTCCCGGGGATAGTGCGGAGGACATTGAGAGAAGAATTGTTTCTGTGGGAAGCAGTCGGCTGATCGGCCTGAAGCCGTATCATCTGCTTGCGGTGAAAAAGCCAACGTTCCAGGCCGAGGTGGGAGAGTACCTCCCCGAAAGCGCCTGGGAAGTGGCGGAAAAGCATCATCTGGCCATTACCTTACACCTTGTGAAGGACTGGTCGCTTTCTGATCCGGCAAATCTTACGTATATCAAAGATCATGCCGCAGGATATCCGGAGGTGAAACTGATCCTTGCCCACTGTGCCAGGAGCTTTGCGGCCTGGACAGGGATCGAGAGCATTGACGAGATCTGCAGGATTGACAACATTTTCTATGATTTCTCCGGCATCTGTGAGTCTCCGGCAATGTTCATGCTCTTAAAAAAGGCCGGCGTCGGGAAATGTATGTGGGGCAGTGATTATCCGATTTCCCTTTTTGCCGGTAAAGCGATTTCCCTTGCCGACAGCTTCTACTGGATCGGGGAAAGGGACCTCGAAAGCTTTGCCGGGCCGACGGAATTCCATTCCTGGCTCGTCGGGACGGAGAACCTGATGGCCGTACGGCAGACGGCACAGATGCTGGAACTTACTGCTGACGAGCTTGAGCAGTTCTTCCATCGCACGGCTGCAGGATTATTCCTGAACAAGTCATTTTGAGTTTTTTTAGGGGAATAAGCAGGCAGCAGATTATGTATTTATTTATTGTAAGGCACGGAGAGCCGGATTATACGGAAGATAAACTTACCGAAACGGGAAGAAAACAGGCTGAAATGACTGCAGAACGCCTGATGATCGACCGGATTGACGAAATCCATGCATCCCCGCTTGGGAGGGCAAAGGAAACGGCTTCTTTTCTGGCATCAAAGGTCGGTCTTTCTGTTATTACAGAACCCTGGGCAAGAGAGCTTGAGAATGACTGCAGGGGAAGCATCGACGGCAGCGAACCGGTCGGGATCGGGGTTTTTCCGTCCACCTATCTGTTAGGAGAACGATTCCGGAAAATGACCTGCGAAGAGGCGGTTTCAAAAATCCCGGGGCTGTGTGACAATGCGTTTCCCAATCGTTACCGGGAGATCGGAGAGGGTATCGATGAGATGCTTTCGGGTCTCGGATATGAAAGAACGGAGGACGGTTTTTATCAGCCGGAAAAACCGGACGGTCGTCATATTGCTCTTTTCTGTCATGGTGCAATGATCCGTTCAGTACTCAGCCATATCTATCAGATTCCTTACCCATATCTCGGATCGACATTTCATGAGAATTTCTGCGGAGTGACGATCCTTCGGTTTGATTCGGATACGGGCGGAGCCTTTGTTCCGAAACTGATCGCCTTCGGAGATATCGGGCATCTTTACAAAGACGGAGAGGCCCCGCGTTTTTATCTTGACGGAGATTCGTTTTAACCTTCTCCGAAACGGCAGAAAAGTTCTTTTTCGGAAAGTTAGGCAGCCGGTATGGATAAAACAAGACATGACAGCCTCCAGAATGTCCGAAAACGACATTAAAACGAAGATGGAAATGTCTTATAATAAGAAAGCCGGAGATAAAGACAATCGGAATACAGTTTGTTTCGTTTTCGAAATTAATATCGGCAGATTGCATAAATTTTGATATTGTAATTTGGTGATTGCGATGAAACCGCGGAAAACAGTTTACGATTTCATTGACACTTGATATACAAAAATATATACTTTCCATCATGGCACTATGCATTTTCTATGAGATGCATTTTGTAAATTTTTATCACTCTAAGAGAGGAGAAACAAATGAAAAAAGTTATAGCTATGCTCCTTGCAGCTGTAATGGTTCTTTCACTTGCAGCTTGCAGCCAGCCGGCAGCTCCCGCAGCTACCGAGGCAGCAACTGAAGCAGCAACCACCGCAGCAGCTACACAGGCAGCAACCACCGCAGCTCCCGCAGCTACCGAAGCTCCCGCAGAGACAGAAGCAGTTGTAGAAGAGACTCCCGCAGGCGAGAAGGTTCTTCACCTTGTACGCCAGCAGTCTCCGTCCAACAGCTTCGACTTCACCATGCCTCTTCAGGATGCCTCCAATGCCGGCCCCGGACTTATCTCCAATGAGCTCTGGCTTACCCTCATCGAGGCTGACAAGGACCTCAATCCTGCGAACCCCGAGATCATGAAGGACTGGAGCGTATCTGATGACGGTCTTACCGTTACCATGACCATGGATCCCGACTGGAAGTGGTCAGACGGCGAGCCCATCACCATGGACGACGTCATCTTCACCCTTGAGTGCTACTGCACACCCGACAGCTCTGTATGGCCCTACGTTGTAGCAGCTATGAAGTATGTTGAGGGTTATGATGAGTTCTATGCCGGAACAGCTGATCATGTATCAGGTATCACTGCTGACGGCGATGTTCTTACCATCAAGCTTACCGCTCCCTTCGCTTCCTTCCTGAACCTTATGTGCCAGGTAGCTCCGATCCCGAAGCATATCTACGGCGATGTAGTTCTCGACGGAACCAACACCTTCATCACCAACGAACTCTGGAGAACTCTTCCCGCAACATCAGGCCCCTACATGGTAACCGAGCAGGTAGAAGGCAACTACTATGTTTGCGAGAAGAACCCCAACTATAAGGGAACGGAAGAGTACAAGATCGACAAAATCCAGGTATCTCTTGCTTCTTCACCCTCAACCGCAGCTCAGGCCGGCGAGACTGATTTCTTCACCTCCACCTCTGCTGATGACTATGCAATCATGCAGAACCTTGACGGTTACACCTTCCACGGTGTTCCGATCGTGTTCTTCCGCTTTATCTCCTTCAACCTGTATGACAATCAGGGCAATGACAAGGGTATCGTAAGTAAGCCCGAGATCCGTAAGGCGATCCTCCAGGCTATTGACTGGCCGACAGTGATCGACGGACTCTTCGGCGAGACCGCAGCTCTTACCCAGACAGGTCTTCTTGCATCTGACAAGAACTATGCAGGTGACTGGTATACCTATGATCCCGAAGCAGCCAAGGCAGCTCTTGATGCAGCAGGATTTGATTACAGCCACACCCTTAAGTGCTACTACTACTATTCAGATCAGGCTACCATCGACCTGATGGATGCTATCGCATTCTATCTTTCACAGATCGGTGTTCAGTTCGAAGGCGTATTCACCAACAACGTAACTGCTGATGTATACGAGGGACAGACTCATGACCTTGCTTACTTCGGACTTTCCGCTTATGACTCACTGTCATGGTATCAGATGTACCTTCGTGAGAACCAGCAGCCCATGATCGCTTCTGGTCCGATCTTCGAAGAGGCTGTTAAGGAACTCGAGCTTGCTTATACTGATGAGCTGAAGGCTGCAGCACTTGCTAAGCTTCAGGCTATGGATCAGGAGTATGCATTCCTTAACCCCGTTTATACACTTACTCAGCAGGTTTGGGTAAAGAACAATGTGAAGACCCCTGCTGACTGCTTCGGTAATGGCTGGTACTTCAGCGATTATCAGTTTGATGAGTGGGATATTGAGTAATCTTACTTTCGATTGATCTATTGATCAAAAACACTCGGGGCCCGGCCAACCGGGCCCCGTTTCACTAAAACTTCCCCGAAAATACCTACTGTCTACGTTCCTTGCATTGGGGGTAACTCATGTTAAAATACACAATCAAACGAATACTCACCATGATCGTGATGATCTTCGTGATCAGCTTTGTGATCTTCGTGGCTCTTCAGAATACCGGTGTTGATCCGGTAGGGCAGATGCTCGGTGTGGATAACTACACAGAGGAAGCAGCCGCTGCGATCAGAGAAAAGCTCGGCCTTAACGATCCCATCTATATTCAGTTTCTGCGCTGGTGGGGCAATATCTTTAAGGGCGAATTCGGAAGTTCCATCTCGCTTGGTTACTCGATAAAAGACGGCGTTATCGCCAAATGGCCGGCTACGCTTGAGATCACACTCTGGGCACTTCTCATTTCGACTGTCATTGGAATCGGAATCGGAATGCTTTCCGCCTTCTGGCAGAATTCAATCATCGACTATCTCGGAAGAGGAATTGCCGTGCTCGGAAACTCCATGCCGGAGTATTTCTTCGCGCTTGTTCTGATCCAGATCTTTTCCATCAAAATGGGTCTGCTTCCATCGGCAGGACGTATTCCTGTCGAGGGTTCCCGGATCCCGAACCTGATCCTTCCGATTGCCGCTCTTTCCATCCCGCTTTGCGGAAACCTGATGCGTTACACCCGTAACACCATGCTCGATGTAGCCAATCAGGAATATGTTAAGCTGGCCCGTTCCAAGGGTATTCCGGAGTGGAAAGTATATGTAAAGCACATTTTCCGTAACTCCATGCGGCCGGTTATCACCATCCTCCTGTTCCGTCTGACCATCCTGGTCGGCGGATCCGTAGCCGTGGAGACCGTCTTTGCCTGGCCGGGTGTCGGAATTGTTCTGACAAATGCAATCACGGCATCAGACTATTCTGTTGTCATGTTCTATACACTGTTCATGGCCATCATGATGCTTTCGATCAGTTTCCTCATTGACCTTCTCGGTGCGGTGCTCGATCCGAGAGTCCGTCTTGGAAAGTAAGGAGGTATTGATATGGAAAACAATATGAATACAGCCAATAAGATTGAAAATGCCAGAAAGCTTGGAACAAAGCTCTGGAAAAAGAAGGTCCGGAAGTTCTTCAATAACCGTCTTGCGGTTTTCGGACTGCTGGTCATTGTGGCTTTTGTCGCTTTAATGATCTTTGCTCCGGCCGTGACCCCCTGGGATCCGCTGGAGCCGAACTTTAAGGCAAAGCTGGCAAAACCCGGTTCTGAGCATCCTCTCGGATGTGACTCTCTCGGCCGTGATCTTTTTGCAAGAATCCTCTACGGAGGAAGAACCTCCGTGCTCATTGCGGTGGTATCTTCCCTTATCGGCAGTACGATCGGCACCATCCTCGGCGCCATCGGCGGATACTTTGAAGGATTTACTGACAAGATCCTTGTTCGTATTCAGGAAGTGGTTTCCTGTTTCCCGCAGCTGATCTTAGTTCTTATCGTAGTGGCTTTCATCGGTCCCGGTACCTGGAACCTGATCCTTATTTTTGCTCTGACCGGCTGGACAGGATGCTTCCGTCTGGTGCGTTCCGAATTTATCGCCAGAAAAGAGGAGACCTATGTCAAGGTCTGCGAAGCCTTTGGCATGAGCAATCTGAAGATCATGTTCTCTCAGATCCTTCCCTCTGTTCTTACCACGGTAATCGTACAGCTTACCATGAATATCCCCGGATATGTTATGCAGGAAGCGGGTCTTTCCTTCCTCGGCTTTGGTGTTCCGATGACAATTCCCACCTGGGGCACCATGCTGAATGCGGCCAAGGCACCGAATATCCTTTTGAATTATCCGCACTGCTGGCTGGTACCCGGCATTGCTATCTGCCTCTTCGTTCTGGCAGTCAACTTCTTCGGCGACGGACTCCGTGATGTCATGGATCCGCGTCAGCAGTAAGGAGGTATCGCTATGGAAGAGAAAAAGATCATACTTGATGTTCAGAACCTCAATACAAGCTTTAAGTCCGACGGCAAACTGATCAAGATCATCAAAGACGTTTCATTCCAGCTGGAAAAGGGCCGTTCCCTTGCTATTGTGGGTGAGTCCGGATGCGGAAAGTCTGTGACGGTGCATTCCATTACAAGGCTGATGGCCAAGAATGCGCAGATCAAGTCGGATCACGTCATTTACCGTTCCTTTAAAGAGGACGGTGTGAAGGAATACCGCATCGACAAGATGTCGAACTACGGAAAAGAGATGCGTTCCCTTCGTGGCCCCGAGATCTCCATGGTGTTCCAGGATCCTATGGCTTCCCTGAACCCTGTATACCGTGTCGGGGATCAGATCATCGAGGGACTTTTAGAGCATAACCCCGGAATGAAGAAGGATGAGGCCATGAATCTGGCCATCGAGATGTTAAAGAAACTCGGCATCCCCGCTCCCGAGCAAAGAGTGAAAGACTATCCCCATCAGCTTTCCGGCGGTATGAAGCAGCGTATCGTTATCGCCATTGCGCTCATCTGCAATCCGGAACTTATCATTGCCGATGAGCCCACAACCGCTCTGGATGTGACCATTCAGGCACAGATCATGGAGCTTCTGAAGAAGATCCAGGTGGAGCTCAACAAGTCCATCATTCTCATCACCCACAATATGGGCCTTGTGACTGAGATGGCAGACGATGTGATTGTCATGTATATGGGCCGCATCATGGAAAAGGGAACGCTCCGTGATATCTTTGAGCATCCAAGTCACCCTTACACAAAGATGCTCCTGGCTTCCGTCCCCGTGCTCGGTATGGCGCAGGGACAGAAACTCACCACCATTCCGGGCAGCACCCCGAACCCGGCCGACCTGAAGGAAGGCTGTGAGTTTGCCGGCCGGTGTCCCAACTGCACGGAGGCCTGCTTAAAGGGAAAGATCCCCGGATACGAAGTCAGCGAAGGTCATATGGTACGATGCATCCAGTATGCAGGGAATAAGGAGGTAGACTGATGGAAGATAACAACATTTTCCGGTTAGAGCATGTAAAAGTCTGGTTCCCTGTGACCGATGGCTTTTTCAAAAAGACCGTGGGCCATGTAAAGGCTGTGGATGATGTGTCCATCAATGTCAGAAGAAATGAGACCCTTGGCATTGTGGGAGAGTCCGGCTGCGGAAAGACCACTCTCGGAAAGGCCATGATGCTTTTAGAGAAGCCTACCGGCGGCAATGTATATTTCAATGATGAAGGTACCGAGCGGGATATCACCACTTTCACGAAGGAAGAAACCTTCCAGTTCAGAAAGAAAGTACAGATGATCTTCCAGGACCCGTATTCCGCCCTGAACCCGATGAAGAAGATCTACACCGAGATGGAGGAGCCGCTCCTCATTCACGGCTACAAGGATAAGGCAGAGCGCGAAGCCATTATGGAAGAGGCTTTAAAGCTTGTGAACATCCCGGTAGACTATCTGTTCAAATATCCTCATGAGTTCTCCGGCGGACAGCGTCAGCGTGTGTGCATTGCCCGGGCCATGGAGATCAATCCCAGAGTTCTTGTCTGTGATGAGGCTGTTTCCGCCCTTGACGTATCCATTCAGGCGCAGGTATTAAACCTCATGAAGGATATCCAGAAGGAGAGAGACCTGACCTATGTGTTCATCGCCCACGATCTGTCCGTGGTACAGTATATGAGCGACCGAATCCTGGTCATGTATCTTGGAAAGGCCGTCGAGATGGCGGATTCCAGAGAACTCTATGACAACACGCTGCATCCGTACACGGTATCCCTTCTTTCGGCTATTCCGGTTCCTGTGATTGACCGTGAAAAGAGCCGTATCATTCTGAAGGGCGACGTACCGAGCCCCATCAATAAGCCTTCAGGCTGCCCGTTCCATAAGAGATGCGATAAATGCATGGAAATCTGCAAGGAAGTGGAGCCGGAGCTTAAGGACGTGGATGGCAAAGGCCACTTTGTTGCCTGCCACCTGTACGATTAAATTTCAGAAATCAGTTTTTTATCCCTCTTTCCCCCGAAGGGGAAGAGGGATTTTTTAGAAGAAATACAAAAGGAAGCAGAAGAATGGAAAAGTATATGAAAAAGGGATTTATTCCCGCATTAGGAACACCTTTAGATGATAACGGTCATGTGATAGAGGCAAGCTACCGGAAGCAGATCGAAGATCAGATTCAGATCGGATGCGCCGGACTTCTTTCCATGGGCTCCATGGGGATCCAGGCATTTATCGATCCGGCAGAGTGCCCGAACGTGGCAAGAATTGCCGTAGACCAGGCTGCCGGAAGGGTTCCGGTATTTGTGGGTGCCATGGACTGCACGATTGCCGGCGCTCTCAGAAGGATCAAATCCATGGATGACATTGATGTGACCGCCTTCGTGTTTACCACACCGTACTACAGCCCGGTGAAAGCCCCGCAGATCATTAAGTTCTACACGGACATTGCAAAAAATACAAAGCACAACATCATGGCCTACGATCTTCCCGGTGTAACCCAGTCAAAGATCACCTATGAGATCCTCAAGGCCATCGTAAAGGAATGCCCGAACTTTATCGGCGTGAAGACCGCTGATGAGCAGATGATCCGGAAAATCAAAACCTTCGGAGAGTTCCCGGAGAACTTCATCACCTGCTTCTCCGGTCTCGACACTTTCGATGTCTGCTATCCCTTTGGATTTGACAATTACCTTGACGGCATGGTCAGCTGCTGCCCGAAGAACTTTGAGAAGATGGACAAGGCCTTCCTTGCAGGGGACATGAAGACCGCTTCCGAGTGCCTCACGAAAGTGGTAAAGCTTCGTGACGCCATGGCCGGACATCCGTATCTTCTGGCTGCCTACACCGAGGTGATGCACCTTCTCGGCTATGACGGCCGGTTCCATCCCGATTATGCGGCGGATGAGCCGGAGTGCCGGGAGGAGATGAAGAAAGTTCTTCTTGAAATCGGAGAACTGTAATTCGTATGAACAGTGCTGAAAAGAAAATGAAGCTCCCGCTTTTTGACGACTACTGGATTGATTTCCGGCGGGATACCGTGCGCCGGTGGTTTACGCCGGAGCACTATAGCCTCGCGCCTGCTGGGCCCTACAGTTCGCTCCTTTATGATCCGGAACTCGGAAAATACCGTTTCTACTACGAAAATGTACGGAAATGGGCCTGCGACGGGGAGAGAGATCTGTATCTCGCGGAGTCGGAGGATATGAAGCATTTCACCCGGGTGAAAGTGAACGGTTCCGAAGTGATCTACGACGGGGTTTCCGGTCTGCACGGGCTTTCCGTCATGATCGATCCGTATGAAAAAGACCCGGCAAGGCGATATAAAATGGCCGGCATGTTCGATGTGGGAGCCAAAGAAAAAGCCGGGAACCGTGACTGGATCGGAGTGGAGCTTTGTTTTTCCGCTGACGGCATTCACTGGGAGCGGCATCCGGAACTGGTGGCGAATCCCCAGACCTCCGATGCCTTAAATAAGCTGATGTACAACCCGATCGATGACGAATGGACACTTTTCCATCGTTCGGCTTTTGTGGACCGCAGGATCTCGGTACGTACTTCCAAAGACCTCAGGACCTGGACGGAACCGCACATCATTCTCAATCCGGCGGCCTCCTATAATAACGAGGGATCAGGCATGCAGCACTACAGTATGACCGCAGGCTACTTTGACGGGATCTTCTACGGACTTCTCTGGAGATACAATACCTGCCTGTATAACGAGGACTATTCCCGGATGTTCGGCTACATGGAGCCAGAGCTCGTCTATAGCTACGACGGACATGAGTTTCTCTATACCACCGGGAAACCGGTGATTGAACGTCCCCTTCCGCCGAATCCCGGATGTGTGGGTCTGGCGCCGGATGATATGTGCCTGTCTGCCGACGGAAAAGATTATTTCATCGTCTGCTACGGCTATCAGGTGGTGCACGGGACCCAGGAATCCAATGCAAAACTGAATGCCGCGTTGGATGCCCATCATATTGAACGGGGAAATCCCGTTTATAAGATCCGGAAAGACGGTTTCTGCGGGATCGAATCCGTGGGTATGGGCGGACTTTTGGTAACGAAGGGCATCTGTCTTCTCGGGGAGGATCTTTCTTTCAATATCCGGGCCAGCGCGGGATCTGCGCGGTTCGGCATCATGGATATCGCCGGAAACTATATCGAGGGATTTGAACCCGGAAACTGTGTCCCGTTTGAATATGACGATAATGTATGCGTAAAGCCGCAGTGGAAGGGACATTCCCTCTCGGAAGTTCTTGGCCGCCAGGTGCGGATCGTCGTGGAACTGAATTCCGCGATTCTCCACTGTATTGAAGGAACGGCGCAGCCTTTTGTACGGCAGCGTCAGCGGAGCTTCTCCCATCCGGAGGGCATTCCCGCAAAATCCGAGACCCCGGAAGCATGGAAAATTATGTAAACTTTGGAGGACAGGATGATTCATTATAAAAAGGGACAGAGGGAAGTATTCTGGGATGACTACAATATCAATAAATCCCTGACGAGTGCCTCTCTCAAACAGCATGAACCCCGCAGAGAGGAGATCGTGATCACCTTTGACAAACCCTGGGAAGGGGACGGGTGCAACTATTATTCTATTGTAAGCCTGCCGGAGGGATACCGCATGTATTATTTCGGCTGGAGAATGTACAACGAGGATTGTACTGCGCACTCTACCCGGACAATTTATGTCTGCGCGCTGGAGAGTACTGACGGGATCCACTGGGAGCGCCCGGATTACGATCTTTTCGAGTTTGAGGGAAGTACGCATAACAACATCATCATGCAGGCCTGGGACAAAGAACTGGGGGCCATGGACAATTTCACTGTCTTTATCGACGAGAATCCTGACTGCCCGCCCGATGAGAGATTTAAGGCAACCGCCGGCGTGGACGGTTTTGCCGACGGTGTCCGTTCCCCCGAACTTTTCTGCTACACTTCCGCCGACGGCCTTACCTGGAAAAAGGGATGGACCATTTCCAATAAGAATAAATACGATTCCCAGAACGTGGCTTTCTGGGACCGGGATGCCGGAGAGTATAAGCTCTATGTCCGGGATTTCCACGGGTATATCGGGAACTGGGTGGCCAACGGCGGAATCCGTGATATCCGCGTTCAGACCTCAAAAGATTTCAAAACCTGGACGGAAGCGGAACCGGTGGATTTTCTCGGCAGCGAGGATATTCCGCTTTATACCAGTGCCGTGCGGAAGTACGAGCGGGCCGATGGGGTCTACGTGGGATTCCCGAGCCGCTATATGGAACGCCTTACCTGGACTCCGAACTACGACCAGCTTGCAAATCCCGACTGGAGAAAGGTGCGGACGGAGATTTCGCCGCGTTACGGTCTTGCGGTTACGGACTGTGTCCTGATGGTAAGCCGTGACGGGTTCCACTGGAACCGTTTCGACGAGGCCTGGATGAAGCCCGGCATTGAACGGAAGTGGAACTGGGTCTACGGTGACGGCTATCCGTCGGTAGGTTTTATTGAGACGGCATCAGAGCTTCCCTTTGCTCCGGCTGAGTATTCGATTTTCTGCTCGGAAAAGCACTGGTCCAATGAACCGGCGGAACTCAGACGTTACACGTTCCGGAAAGACGGTCTTATTTCCCGTTATGCCGGTTATCAGGGCGGCAGAGTCGTGACCCATCCGTTTACCTTTGAAGGGGAGGAACTGAGCATCAACTTTGCGACCTCAGCCCGCGGTACCGTGACCGTACGGGTGTGTTCCCGGAATGATGAGGATCGCAATCAGACCGATGTTCTCACCTCCTGGGAACTCTTCGGAGACAGCCTTGACCGGACCGTTCCTTTTAAGGACGGCGCACTTTCCGACTTTGCGGGCCGCGAGGTCTGGCTTGAGTTTGATATGAAAGAGGCGGATCTTTTTTCCATGCAGATCCGATAATCCATATACAGAAAATGACAGTAAGTACGTTATCATCATAGCAGACAGAATGCTCCGTCCGGATCAGGCGGAGACAAGAAAGGTGAAACAAAAGGACGAGGCCCCGCTTCCTGCGGGGCCTCATGAAAATGCAGCTGTCCTGTCTGTCTTTTTTGCAGTTTTTGTTTTCTGTCAGGTCTTTTTCCTGATTTTACGTTGCTTCCTTTTTCTGTTCCAGGGAAGCTTTTTGTTTCTCGTACTTTTCTTTTTCCACGCCGAGGATTTTACAGGCCTCTTCCACAGTTACATGAAGGTTGCGGGAGCAGTTCTCGACCAGCCAGATATTTTCCAGCTCAGCTTTGCTGGCCCGTGTTTCCGCTTCGTCGGCACGTGTTTCTGCTTTGCTGGCCCGTGTTTCCGCTTCGTCGGCACGGCGTGTTTCTTCTTCCGCATACTGTTGAGCGTACGCTTCTACCAGTTCACACATTTCTTCTGATGCTCCTCCTTCTTTCTTTTTGAACTGTTCCTTCCTGCGGGAAGTCTTTGGAAACATCTCGTAGTCATATCTCGCCACATTGGTGAAGATATCCATGAGCTTTGCGATCCTGCTGCCGTCATCAATTGCGGCATTCACATAGATCTCCGAAAATCCGTTCTCGACCGTTTTTCCTGTTTCCCGGATTACACGGTCGATGTGATAGGTCGTCTTTTCCTGCCGGAACACATCGAACCGGCTGATGAAGATGATAACCACATCCGGGATCTCGAGGAATCTGCTTCCCTTGCGGGTAAAGTTGCAGGTAATGCAGGATCCGTTATAACGGACTCGCCGCTGATGGTCGTCGGTGTCCGGCTTCTGGACTTCAATGTTGTACCTTCTGCCGTCTTTTCCTTCACACAGTGCGTCGAGGATCACGGACCTTCCCTGCAGGTTCATGATGTCCTTCTGCTCCGTTACCTCAAGGATCTTTATTTCCTCCTCCAGGATGGTGCTGATCACTTCCTCGCAGAATTCCTTATCCTCTGCCATTTTCCGAAACAGGGCATCATCAATGACATTGAGGGCTTCCACTGTCTCCCGTAAAAGTTTTTTGTTTCTGTCTTCCATTGTACCTCTCTTTTTGCATCCATACAGAGAGGCTTCCTGCTGCATCTTCGATCCTTTCAGAAGGTCACAAAGGGACTTTCTGAAAAAGAGCACCGGGACACTCCACGGTACAGGAGATTCTTCTCCCGATAGAAAAGCCTGGAGCTTTTCGGTATCGAAAATCTTTACAGGGGAGATTATAACATAATTCCAAAGAATATGGAACATGGAGGCTTTGGTTTTTACGCCTGAAATCTTTTCCAGTTACACGTCACACCATAACCAGCCTGAAGAGAGGGATGTGAACCTGCCCGATTTTGCGTTTTTCACATCCTTTTTTGGGGTCTGGAAGGGTTGAAAAGGATGTGAAAATGTCCGAGAG
>JAZUHZ010000271.1:0-2569 GCA_045642005.1 Candidatus Avilachnospira sp. | reverse complement strand
GTCGGCCACCTGCCAGTCGATCTCCGTCAGACCGTCTTTGGTATCCAGCATGAAAATGATCACATCGGCCATTTCCACGGCAAGCTCCGCCTGCCGGCGCATCTGCCTGAGGATCACATCCTCGCTTTCCGGCTCTATTCCGCCGGTATCAATGAGCATAAAGCTCCGGCCCTCCCAGTCACAGTCCGCGTAGATCCGGTCTCTTGTGACGCCGGGGGTGTCTTTGACAATACTTAAATTGGATCCGGCCAGGGCATTGAAAAGGGTGGATTTACCCACATTTGCCCTGCCGACAACGGCTACAATTGGTTTACTCATAGGAAACTCCGTTTTATTCACAAAACTTTTCAGTATAACTATACCACAAATGTACGGATTTTTGTTATAAATTTTCTAAATTGGTAATTGAAACATGAGGAAGGGAATGATAAACTGACGGTGGTTGATTTTTGTTGTTTTTTATGTGAGGTTTTACTATGTCAGATCATATTGTAACAGAAAGTATTCCCGCAGCCCCGTTAAAGATCGCCAGCCATCTGAGTGCCGATCCGATCGCGGAACAGGTCAACAGCGCGCTCGTTTCCCTGAGAAAAGACGCCTATGCCAAAATGGATCCGAAAACCAAGGACAGTCTCTTATTAAAAGGCTTTGCGCCGGAGACGTTCCTGACAAAGCTCTCCTGCCCCCGTTTCGGTTCGGGAGAAGCAAAAGCCGTTCTCGGTGAGTCAGTCCGCGGTGACGACGTCTTCGTGATCGCGGATATCACGAACTACTCCAACACCTATTCCGTCAACGGATATACCAATCACATGTCCCCCGATGATATCTATCAGGATCTGAAGAGAATCATCGGCGCCTCCGTCTCGAGAGCCCACCGGGTCAACGTGATCATGCCGTTCCTCTACGAGTCCAGACAGCACAAGCGCACCAAGAGAGAATCTCTCGACTGCGCGATGGCCTTAAAGGAACTGGTCAATATGGGCGTAAAGAACATCATCACCTTTGATGCCCATGATCCCAGAGTCCAGAACTCCATTCCGCTCTGCGGATTTGACAACTTCATGCCCACCTATGCTTTTGTTAAAGCGCTCATGGACCGTTATCCCGATATGGAGATCAATAAAGATACGCTCATGGTCATCTCCCCGGATGAAGGAGCCACAGACAGAGCTGTCTATCTTGCCAACAACCTCGGCGTGGATATGGGTATGTTCTATAAGCGCCGTGACTACTCCAGAGTCGTCAACGGCAGAAACCCCATTGTCGCCCATGAATTCCTCGGCTCCTCCGTGGAAGGAAAGACCGCACTCATTGTCGATGACATGATCTCCTCCGGAGAATCCATGCTGGACACCGCCAGAGAGCTCAAGGAAAGAAAAGCCGCGAAAGTCATCGTCTGCTGCACCTTCGGACTGTTCACCGCAGGTTTCGACAAATTTGACGAGTTCTACGAAAACGGCTGGATTGATTCCATTATCACCACCAACCTCAACTATAAGCCGATGGAGATCTACTCCAAGCCCTGGTATGAAGAAGCCAACTGTTCCGAGTATCTGGCCGCCATCATCAACGCCTTCAACCATGATACCCCGGTTGCCGATGTCACCATGGGAACCCAGGATATCCAGAAACTGCTGAACGAGAGAAGCGCCTATAAATACGAGGGAAGTCTCGTCTGACCTCAGACTCTATAAAAACGCGTCCGCAGCTGCGGGCGCTTTTTTATTTGTCCTATAGTACGATCATCTCCGACCGTTTTTCCTTCGGCGCCACCCGGATCGTAAGACCGGGAATCCCGACGGCTTCTGTCACAAAGGAAAGCGCGAGCTCCGGATCATTGTTTTCCTCCGAAAGGTGCGCAAGAAGCGCATTCCGCAGCCTCTCCGTATAGATGTTCCGAAGAAGCGCCGCGCAGGAGGCGTTGCTGGAATGACCGCAGTCCGACAGGATCCTTCGTTTCAGGCTCATCGGATACGGTCCCCGGATGAGCATCTGCTCGTCGTGATTGGATTCGATGAGGATCGCATCCAGGTTCCTAAGGTGCGAAGAGATATAGTCGTCATAGTGTCCGCAGTCCGTGAGCACCGCACAGGCGGCGTCATGGCCGAACACCGTATCCTCCATATCAAAACGGAACCCCAGCGATCCCGGGGTGTCATGATAGGTCCGGAAAGGCGTCACAAGCGTGTTGCCGATGTAAAACTCCCGGTCTGCGGAAACCGCATGGAATTTTTCAAACCCTTCAAAGGAAAAATACGGGTCTTTCGTCACTTCGGGAAGCCGGTTCCAGGTACCATACGATGTATAGAGCGGGATATCATAGGCGCTCATCAGCCTCTTTAAGGCCTTGATATGATCCGTGTGCTCATGCGTCACGAGCACGGCGGAGATTTCGCGGAGAGAAAGACCAATGTCTTTAAGGCTCTGGTCTATCGTTCTGGCCGCCACTCCACAGTCAATCAGTATATTTTCTGTTCCTGTCGATAACAAAGAGCAGTTACCGCTCGAGGAACTTCTTAACGACACAAAAAACATTTTTCGTACTCTGCTATGCGATCAGCCGCTTTGG
>JAZUHZ010000270.1:0-8691 GCA_045642005.1 Candidatus Avilachnospira sp. | reverse complement strand
GGACATTTTCACATCCTTTTCAACCCTTCCAGACCCCAAAAGAGGATGTGAAAACCCGTTTTTAAGACATTTTCCCATCCCTCGCATTTTCAGGAGGGATGGGAAAGCAGGCAAACTGACCTGTTTCACATACTTTTGACCGTGACCACGGAGGTTAACAGGCAGGAGAAGGATGTGAAAAACGCAAAACCGGTCAGGTTCACATCCCTCTCTCCAGGCTGGTTATGGTGTAACGTGTAACTTAAGTTTCCCGCATTATTAATCTCTTTTGAATGATCTCTGGTATATACCTTTTCGTCCACATCTGCCAGGCAGTCATCATACCGGTTTGCCACGATGACATCGGAGCGTTTCTTGAATTCTTCTAAATCGTTCACGATCTCGCTTCCAAAGAGGGTGACAACTCCGTCCGTGACCTCAACGCCTTTGGACTTCATGGCCATGCCGGTGGCATTGGAATCACCGGAGATGTCCAGGGACGGCTCGTAGATAATTTAGAAATCATTGATTTGCTGGTACAGGGAGTATGTTAGTCTGGGAAAACTAAAAACTGTTCGTCATTTGTGGAACAAGTATTCGGAAGAAGAAAAGCAAAAGGCTACGGTAAGATCACTCTCAATGTTCATGCGAGACTTTTGTTTTCAGCACTGAATTAATTTTGTCAAGTATTCATAAGGGTATTAAAGGTGCCGTGTCTTCAAGTACCTTCATATCGGTTTATTATTTTCAGCTGTCCTATGCCCCGGCAGGTATATTCAGGTAACCGGAGGGCTTATAATACGACGAACACATGCTCACGTATCGTCATCCATGTAAACTACTCTGCTAATTTTAATAAAGTCAAGTTGATTTGCATCATCTTTATTATATCAGCAATGGAAGACGTTTTCTTGTATCTTATCAGTCTTTAATTTTGTTAATATCAATGTGTCCTGCATTGCAAGCGGTTTCGGGCGACCCGCCTGTTCTGGACGGAACCGATTTTGCAATCTCCGGGAGTTCTTTATACGCTTTTCCTTTAATTTCTTCAAGTAGCTATGAAAGCTTAGTAAGTATTTTCTCTGCCCAGACAACCAATTCCTCAGCATACTGAATTGCATTCAAAACGTGTCTTTCTTCTATATACAGTTCATTTGGATATCTAACCGCAATTCCATACGGAGTAAGTTCATCAGCATAATCATAGTATTTCTCAGGAATTTCAATCATATTTTTCATCTGTTCCAATAAGAAAGAAAGATTGTGCTTTTTAGGCATACCACCCTGTGCGCCATATGCTACAATAATAGCTTTAATAGCTTTCTCAGCAGCCTGCTGACAATGGTAACAGATAATCTCCAATGGCTTGGGATAATACTGACTGATCAAATGCTTTGCTACACCCAGATCAGTCTTTGCCAACTCAATCCACAGACTTTCCTCATGCTCCATATAAAAGCACTCCTTTCTGTGCCACTTCTTTTTCAACTGTCATCCCTTTATCTTTCTTATTGTCAAAAGACTTCTCTGTATTTACGATAATGTCAACAGATCTTCTTTGTTTATGTCTGATTGCTTTGTACGCTTTAGCTGTCAATGATAACATATCATTTTCAGAATCATTTACAACAATATAAAAGTCGAAATCACTATCCTCTGTCTGTCTTCCCTCCGCGAAGGAGCCAAACAAATATATTCTTACCGGTGCAAGATTCTCAATAAAGCTATCTTTTAATTCATCAATCTCGTTCATTGGCATTGTTTTGATCTCCTTTCCCTGAAATTATTGTTACACATCTCAGTTATGCCCTTATCCTGGCTTAGAACACACCGTTTACGATCAATTCTTTCTGACGTTTTTTTAATACGAAGTTGTATAGATCTGTATAGAAATTCTCTAGAATTTAAACACTTTTTTCTGTTCCATATTCAAACTACTTTTCAATCCCCCTGAGCATAAGGCTTCTGGCCGTCTCTATGCCTCCATTAAGGAAAATTTTTATACCACAACAGGCGCATGGTCTCCCACGCGTACTGTCAGTATACCACAAAGCGACTCTTAACGCTACCTTTCATGCATTAAGAGTCGCTAAAAATAATATTAAATCAATTCTCCCGGCGGGGATTTTTACCCCCTGTTCTGTTCTCTTTTTAGGAGTTCTTTTTCACACGCTGCCATGTCTTCGAGGGTGTTGACTCCTCTTAAGTCGCTGCCGTCGGCGATGTGGTAGGTATCGACGCGGAGGCCTTTTTGGGTCATGAGTTCCGGGACCTCGGTGAGGTAGTACTCGTGCTGCACATTCGCGGTACGGATCTCGGGGAGGGTGGCGAAGAGGGCTTTTGAGTCGAAGACGAGCACGCCGGCAAATAGCTCGGTGATCTGCGCCTCTTCCGGGGTACAGTCTTTTCCTTCCACGATGGCTTGAAAGGTGCCTTCTGCATTGCGGGTGATTCTTGCCCAGAGGGTGAGGTCCGGGTTTTCCGCGGTCATGAGGGTGCAGGCGGCGTGATTCCGCTCGTGCTGCTCGCACATGGCCTGCATGTCCGATGCCCGGAAGAGGGGCATATCGCCGAAGGTCACGAGCACGGTGCCGTCGTAGTCTTTGAAATAGTCCTCGCACACCATCACGGCGTGACCGGTACCGAGCTGCTCGGCCTGCACGGCATAGTGATAGGCCGGGCCGAAGTAGTCCATGACCTGCTCTTTCTTATAGCCGACGACGATGTAAATGTCATCTTTCGGGATGAAGTCGATGGACTGAAGGACCGTCTCCAAAAGCGGCCTGCCGCCGCAGAGGCGCATCACCTTCGGTGCGTCATTTTCTTTCGTATGTAAGCGTGTTCCCTTTCCTGCCGCGGGAACAATGGCACGGATTTTCATTTTTTGATCTCAGCTTTCAGATGTAATTCTTTGCAGATCTTCCGGAGGATCTCCCTGATCTCCGGGAGTTTCTTTTCCATATCTGCTAACAGTGCCAGCTGCGTCCTGGAGCGGTCAAGATTCTGCCCGGTGTAGTAGATATGGTAGTAGGTATCGCCGTTGATGTGGTCCATGAGGAACCGGATGCCGTCCTCGGCGGTGATGATGAGGCTGGCGTAGGGAAGGAGCTCGAGCTCCTCCTTAGTGAGCATGCTCCCGCAGGCGGTGAGGTAGCCGCGGGCATAGGCCTCGTAGAGACGGAGGTCGCAGCTTACCTTACTGAGATCCTTCTCGTCATCGAGGGCGGTGTTGGTGCCGATGCGCATGGAGTCGCCGTAATCATAGAGGGGACTCGAGGGCATAACCGTATCGAGATCAATGACCGCCACCGGCAGATGGGATTTCTGATCAAAGAGGATGTTGTTGAGGTTGCAGTCGTTGTGACAGATCCTCGTGGGGATGCGGCCGCTCTCGAGAGCTTCCGTGATGAGGCCGAACTGATCTTTCCGCTCCCGGATAAACTCGATCTCCGGAACCACTTCCTTCACGCGTCCCACCGGATCGGCCGCGATTGCCTTCTCGAGGTCGAGGTAGCGGGAGTAGGTATTGTGGAAGTTCGGGATCGTGATCTTAATATCCTCGACGGGGACATCCGCCATTTCTTTCACAAAGTAGCCGAAGGCTAATCCCGCGTGATAGAAGGTCTCGGGGCTGTCCGGGATATCGAGGGAATATACGTCATCAAAATACGTCATCAGGCGCCAGCAGCCGGTATCGTCCCGGAGGTAGCTCCGGCCGTCTTTTGTAGTCTTTGCCGTCTGGATGCTCCCCTTTGCCCCGCAGGCAGGAAGCTTGTAGCGGTCCCGCAGATGGGTGGTGGTGAGTATGAAGTTCTGCATGAGGGCTTCCACGTCCGGGAAGACATTGGTATTGATCCGCTGGAGCGTATACTTGTGGACGTGACCGGCCTCGGAAAGGGTCTCCACCCGGTAGGTCCGGTTGATATAGCCGGCATTCATCTGCTCGATCTTTGTGATCTCGCCGTGGATCATGAACTGCCGGGCGATGCGCTGCAGGTCGTTGATGGGCTCTTCCTGCCGGAACGGGAAAACCACCGCGCCGGGTTTTTTCGAGTTGAAGTCAATGCCGCACGTTGCGAGCAGCAGTTTTTTCAGGCATTTTCCGAAGGCGGTGTCCTGTGTGGCCAGCCAGTAGACATAATAGTAGGCGATGCGAAGAGCCGTGGATACGGTGTAATTGGCACTGACGAAGGACTGAGCCCTCAGGAAAGAGGTCCGGAAGGCGGACGGCAGAATGTACTGATTGAGGACTATGTATAGCATTCCTCCGATGGCATCGGCGGCGAGAAGCCTTGCGAGGGCTCCCATGTTTCCGTACCGGAGAATCTGATGATAGACCCGGAACATACTACGGGCCCCGAAGATACACACAAGAGGAATACTGTACAGAATGACAACCTTTCCGACGGAAGCGGTCCCGGTCCCGGTCACGGTATCGCTTGGCCTTCGGATAAAGAGAAACAGAAAAATGACAGAGAATACAAAGATATCATAAAGAATGAGAAGTGTTCGCACCCCTTCCCGTTCCATTAACTGCCTGTTTTGTGCGGAAGAATCGTTCAACAACGACTACCCCCCCCATTTTTGCGAAATAAAAGCAGCCAAACTGTGGAAGCTCTGGCTGCTTTATTCGGTCTTTACTTTGTCTGTACAACGCCGTTTACAGTCCATGCACCGCTGGCATCTACGGTGTATCCGTCAGGTGTCTTACCATTAAGGTAGCAAGCGCCCTTGGAACCGTTAGAGGTGGGGTTCAGGTAGTAGCAGCGGGTTACGCCGTCTGCGCCCTTGATCCATACCCAGCCGGTAAGCATAACTCCGTTTGCATCAAAGAAGAACCACTGTGCAGCATCGCCGGCATAAGGATTCTTTACAAGAGCCCAGGTGTTGGCTACTGCCTTTCCTGCCTGTGCGAACTTCCAGGTGCCGTCGGCATTCTGTGTCCAGTCACCTGCTGCTGCCTGTGATGCAGCTGTACCGGTTACAGAAACCGTAGCAGTTGCGTGGGATACTGTGGATACTACTCCACCGCCACCGCCACCGTAGTAAGGGGTGCTCTTTGAAGAGGCTGCTGCTACTGCCATTGCGCATCCGAGTACCATTACGACTGCAAGGATTAATGCAATTGTCTTTTTCATCAAGTTTTTCCTCCTTTCCGCAAAGATTTATATTAGCTGACTTTTCGGTAGAAAAGATCAAGTAATACCGGAATTGTTTCTTCGTAATTGATATAATACTGGTCGTACACCTGCCCCTGCTCTTCGCCGGTGGTGGCGGTGCCGGGGAGGGTGAGGATATCCGCGGACGGGTCGAATCCGCACCGGAGACCGTCAAGGGCCAGGCGCTCGTATTCGCCTTTGGCCATGTCGCTCACGATGCCCTGTTCGATGGTGTCGCAGAGTTTGATAACAAGGCTCTGGTCCTTTCCGGCGCCTGTCATCAGGGCCTCGTAGAACCCGCCGATATAGGCTTTGTGCTGGCTCATCCGCTCGATGGGGGAGCCGTCAACCGTGCAGTCCCGGTAGCGGATGAAGCGCTCCGCCTCATCGCCGTGGAGGGTGATTTCTTTTCCCTTCGTCCAGTCGGGACTCACTTTTGTGAGCTCGTCGGAGGGAATCGTCACGGTGACGCCGCCCACGAGGTCATTGACCGCGGCCAGTAGCCCGAGGTCGCCGGCCATGTAGTGGTTGACCTGAAGACCGCAGAGGAGATCCTCCACCGCCCGCACGGAAGCTTCCGCGCTTTTCTTCCGGCCCTCTCCGTCTGCAAAGGCGAGGGACAGATGATCGTACTGCCTGATGACCGTGCCGCCCGGCCCGGGGAGTTCAATGTAGAGCATGGAGTCCCGGGGGATCATGAGCACACTGAGCCTGTCGTGTGCCGTGTCGTGGGCGATGAGGAAGATGCCGTCGGTGGCGCCGGTATTACCGCCGGGCTCGATGCCCTGAAGGTTCCGTTTCTGATCCACGCCGAGGCAGAGGATCGCGTGCATGTAGGTGTTCCGCTTCCAGGTCTCGCCCTGGTAGGTGACGGTGCCGTCCTCGTTATGAATAAGGTCATCTTTCGCAAGATACTCCTCGCCCACGTACATGCCGGGCATGATGCCGTTGGCGGCTTCATAGACTACACTCTGCGCTTCGGGGCCGGACGCCTCGTAGACCGGTGCGGGGACGGTCTCCCCGGTTCCGATCACGTTCGCCGCGTTCCGTTTCTGGTACACGGTGAAGATGCCGCCGAGCCCGAGCACGGTGACGAGAAGACCGATGATCAGGGTCTTCCCTTTGCTCATTTCTTTTCGGCGCCGGTCTTGTCGCTGCCGTATCCGCCGTATTTGTCGTATTTATCGTATTTTTTATAATTGCCGTATTTGCCGTATTTCCCGTATTTGCCGTACTTGCCGTAGTAGCCTTCCGTTTCGGAGCTGACCTTATTGAGTACGACACCGAGGATCCTGGTGCCGGTGGCTTCGAGCTGGCCTTTTACTTTCTGCAGCAGGCGGTAGCTGATGGCGCCGGATTCGATCACTAGGAGCACGCCGTCGCAGCTTCTCGCCACGATGGCACAGTCGGTCACCACGCCGAGGGGCGGGGTATCGACGATGACGATATCATAGTCCCGTCTCAGGTCAGCCAGGAGGCTCGTGAAGAGTTCCTCTTCCAGAAGCTCCGAGGCGTTGGCACTGTAGTTGCCGGCGAAGACAACGCTCAGGTTGTCATAGTTGGTCTCATAGACGATATCTTCCTTAACGCACTGTCCGGAAAGGTATTCAGAAAGACCGGCCACCTTTTCGTGGACTTCGAGACGCGATACCAGCACGGATTTCCGGATGTCGGCATCCACAAAGACGGTCCGCTTTCCCATCTGCGAGAAGCTCATGGCGAGCGCGTAGGCGGTATCGGATTTTCCCTCTCCGGGAAGGGAGGAGGTCAGAGCCACGACCTTCACATCGTTTCCGGAGAACTGCACGTTGGTTCTGAGGTTTTTGACGGCTTCGGAGTACCCGAAGTTATCTTCTACTAATTTTTTCAGCTGAACTTTGCTCATTTTCTCCTGCTCTGTTTCAGCCGGGAGCGTTTTTCTTTTGTCTCTTTCTGCTCGGCGGCTTTTTTGTCTTTCTTACTGGTTCCTTCTTTACGGTTCGGGAGCGAGGCCAGTACGGACAGCTCCAGATATTTCCTGACGTCGTCTTCGGTGGTCACGGCGTCGTTCATGAGGAAGAAGACGGTGACGATACCGGCTGCGATCACGAAGCCGATGAGGGCGCCGATCGCGGCGTTCCTGCCGTTACTGGGACTCGACTTCTGCTGGGCCACGATGCCTTCTTCGATGATCTTCGGCGGGGTGATCTCCATGATGTCCGCGATGAAGTCGGAAGAGTTACCGGCCAGGGTATTGGCGAGGTCCTTTGCACGTACGGGGTCGGGGTCTTTGACCGTGATCAGAAGCATTCGGGTGCCGGTCGGGTTTTCGACGGTGATCTTCCCTTTGAACTGGTTGACGCTTAGCGTGTCGGTCAGCCCGAGGCTGTCGATCGTATTCTGCAGAACGGTCCGGGTGGTCACCACGACTTTGTAGTCGCTCGTGAGCTGGGTGCCGATCTGCAGGTCCGCGAGGGAGGTCAGGGTCGTTTCTTTTGTGAGGATGTACATGGTCGCCGTGGATTCATACTGCGGTACGATGAGGAACCGGGAGTAGGAATAGGCGAGCACGCCGCCGGCCACTACGGCCACGCAGATTGCGAACCAGTGGCGGAGGAGTTCTCTGAAAAGTTCTAATAAGTCGATTTCCACCACATCCTGCCGCGGTGCGGGCGCGTGGGGAGTATTTGTTTTTTGTACGGTCTGTGGTTCAGTCATTCTTTTTCAGCCATTCCAGTGCTTTTTTTATTTCGGGCGGCCGGTAGTCGCGGCGGTGGGTATCCGTCCCGTACCAGTCGATCATGCCCTCTGTGATGAGTCCGCGGACTCTTTTGATCTCTTTGGAGAAGATCCCACCGAAGGGTGCTTCCCGGCCGGTCATGCCGTCGCCGGTGATGCTCTGGTAGTTTACCTGCAGGAGGCATCCGGCGCGCTTTACTTCGGCGACATGCTCAGGGTCCCGGAGCGCCTGATACCGCTCCATGTGGGCGATGACGGGGATGTACCCGCCGTTCAGGAGCTCCCGGAGCTGCCGGTACATGGTGTCGTATCCGAGGAACGGATCAAATTCGATCAGGATGTGCCCGGTTTCGTCGAGCGGGAACGCATTGCCGTCTTTTAACCGCCCGAGGAGCTCCTCGTGGTAGACGAGCTCGTGGGCCAGGTGAAAGGTGGTGTTCCGGTAGATATCCGGACATTTTTCCTCGACTTCCCGGAGGAAATTCCCGCAGATGTCAAGGAGATAATGGTTATCACCCCGGCGACGGTAGTGCGGGGTGAAGTAGATGTCCCGGATTCCCTGGTCGTAATCCATCATAAGGAGCTCAAGCGATTCCTTCGAATCTCTTGAGCCGTCATCCACTCCCGGAAGAATGTGTGTATGAATATCTGTCTGTAATCGATCCACAGGAATACTCACATCCAATCCTACTGTTGATGAATTCACCCGATAAGACGACTATCATTTTAACATATAATTTTTGTTTAATCAAGTTAACAGGTGTATATTTACGGAAGGAATTTGGGAAAATTTTTGGGGGATTTGGCATGAGCTGCGTGAAACATGAGCTTCCGT
>JAZUHZ010000269.1:0-1860 GCA_045642005.1 Candidatus Avilachnospira sp. | reverse complement strand
CCGACCCGCCTTTGTGATCGGCTCCAGTGTGCTCACCCCCACGACGACGCCAAATGCCCTCACCAACGGACTGGAGACCTCTCTTTCTTTCCTGAATAAGATCCACGTCCCGGTGCATGAGATCGCCATGATGATGAGCATTGCGCTCCGGTTCATCCCGATCCTCACGGAGGAGGCGGACAAGATCATGAAGGCGCAGACCGCGCGCGGCGCGGATTTCAGCGAGGGCGGGCTCATCCATAAGGCAAAGGCGCTCATCCCGCTTCTTGTTCCGCTCTTTATCTCGGCCTTTCGAAGAGCCTCCGATCTCGCCATGGCCATGGAGGCCAGGTGTTATCACGGCGGGGAGGGACGTACCCGGATGAAACCTCTTCGGTATAAGAAATGTGATGCCGCGGCTTTTGCCGTTATGGCAGTCTATATGGCGATCATGATCGCTCTCTGAAAATGATAGAAGCAAGAAATCTGACATATGTATATAATGAGGGGACAGCGATGGAGTCCCGGGCCTTCGAGGATATCAGTTTCCGGATTGAAGACGGAGAGTTCATCGGGCTCATCGGCCATACCGGAAGCGGGAAGAGCACGCTTATTCAGCACCTGAACGGGCTTCTCAGGCCGACTTCCGGGACCGTCCTTTTTAACGGGGAGGATATCTTCCGGAAGGGATATAACTTAAAGAAGCTCCGTTCCCGGGTCGGGATGGTCTTCCAGTATCCGGAGTACCAGCTGTTTGAGGAAACCGTGCTCTTAGACGTGATGTTCGGTCCCTTAAATATGGGCAGTACCCGGGAGGAGGCAGAGAAAAAGGCACGGGCGGCGCTGTGGCTTTCGGGACTCCCGGAGGAGTTTTACGAGCACAGCCCCTTTGAACTTTCCGGCGGGCAGAAAAGAAGAGTGGCCATCGCCGGCGTGCTCTCCATGGATCCGGAGGTGCTCATTCTGGATGAACCGGCGGCGGGGCTTGATCCCGGAGGCCGGAACGAGATCCTCGAGATCATCTCGAGCCTTCAGGAAAAGCGGGGAATCACGATCATCCTCGTGTCGCACAGCATGGACGATGTGGCCAAGTATGCGACAAGGATCATGGCGCTCGACCGCGGACACCTCAGGTTTTTTGATACGCCGGCGGCCGTGTTTACGCATATTGAGGAGCTTGAGAGTATGGGCCTTTCCGCCCCGCAGGTGACCTACCTGATCCGGGATTTAAACCGGAACGGGTTTACAATCGATCCGGCTCTTCTCTCGCTTTCGGATGTAAAAAAAGCCATTCTGGAAAACCTTCATGAAAAGAGTAATGCTGACAGTCGCATATGACGGGACCGGCTACTGCGGATTCCAGTTTCAGCCGGGAAAACCGACGATCGAAGGGGAGCTCCGGAACGCGGTTTCCGCACTTACGGGGACGGAAACCGAACTGATCGGCGCAAGCCGTACGGATGCCGGGGTTCACGCCCTCGGGAATGTGGCTGTCTTTGATACGGAAAGCAGCATTCCGCCGGAGCGGTTTTCTTTTGCGCTCAATACAAAGCTTCCGGAGAGTATCCGGATCACCGGGTCCCGGGAGGTGGAGGAGGATTTTCATCCGCGGCACTGCCGTTCGGTGAAGACGTATCTCTACCGGATCGACAACCGGTTTTATGCGGATCCGCTCAAGCGGCTTACTTCCATGCATTTTCCAAGGCCGGTTGACATAACACGGATGAAGGAGGCAGCCGCCTGCCTCGTCGGGGAACATGATTTTCTGTCCTTTGCCAATCCTTCCTCCCAGGTTTTATTAAACGGCGGCAATGCGGTCCGGACGCTCTATGAAGTGCGCGTCGAGGGGGAGGAACGCGGTGATCTTTTTATCACGGTGCG